>CAZDXD010000012.1:0-19890 GCA_964509415.1 uncultured Treponemataceae bacterium | reverse complement strand
CCCTTTCAGAGCCTGAAGGCGGCTCTCATGCCGATGTTGACTGGATTTTGAATGCAACAGGAAAAATAGACGCAGCCCTTCCGCGTGGAGGAGCGGAACTTATTCGCCGCGTTGTAAGCTCCGCGCGTATCCCCGTTATAGAAACGGGGGCGGGCGTTTGCCACACTTACGTTGACTCATCAGCGGATTTGGAGGCGGCCTGCCGCATTATAGAAAACGCTAAAATGCAAAAGCCCGGTGCCTGCAACGCGCTTGAATGCCTCCTTGTAAATGCCGCCGTTGCCGCAGATTTTTTGCCGCTTTTGGTTGCCGCCTTCGCTAAATACGAAGCAAAAACAGGAAGAGCCGGCGGAGTTGAAATGCACTGTTGCCCGCGCACGCTGTCTATAGCAAAAGAAACCTTCGGAGGCAATGTGCCTTCGAACTTTGTTCCTGCGAACGATGAGGATTGGGGCTTTGAGTTCCTTGACTACATTCTCGCGGTAAAGACAGTGGATTCCCTTGATGAGGCACTCGCCCACATTGCCAAAT
Organism: uncultured Treponemataceae bacterium; assembly: GCA_964509415.1. Lineage (GTDB taxonomy): Bacteria > Spirochaetota > Spirochaetia > Treponematales > Treponemataceae > Avitreponema. Next base: position 19,359 of record CAZDXD010000012.1, on the reverse strand, counting down.
ACGGCACGAAGCATTCCGAAGCGATTATTACGGAATCAAGAGCGAATGCCCGCCGCTTCCAGAAGGAGGTTGATGCCGCCTGTGTTTATGTGAATGCCTCAACCCGCTTTACGGATGGCGGACAGTTTGGCATGGGGGCCGAGCTTGGGATAAGCACACAGAAGCTGCACGCGCGCGGACCGATGGGCGTAGAAGCACTCACTTCAATAAAGTACATTATTGACGGCGATGGTCAAGTGCGCTCATGACGGCAAAAGAGCTCCTGCATCGCGCGAAAAAGGTTGTAATCAAGCTGGGGTCAAACACGCTTGCAAGGGAAGACGGCAAAATCAACTTTGCCTTTATGTGCGACTTTGCCGCCCAGTGCGCCGCTCTCATTGAAGGCGGCAAGCAAATTGTTCTTGTGTCATCGGGGGCGCAGGTTGCGGGCGTTTCTACTATAGACTGTTGGACGCGCAAAACCGATATTCACTACAGGCAGGCGCTTTGCGCCGTGGGGCAGGTTGAGCTTATGGACAACTGGCGCACCGCTTTTGCCGCTTTTGGAATACACATAGGACAGCTTTTGCTCACCAAAGACGACTTTTCCGATGAATACCGCACACTCAATATGCGCAACACTCTTTTTACCCTTGTGGACGAAGGGGTAATCCCTGTTATTAACGAAAACGACTCCGTTTCTTTTGAAGAAATTAAAATCGGTGACAACGATAACTTGAGCGCGCTTGCGGCGATTCTCTGGAACGCTGACCTTTTAATCCTTTTTAGTGACATTGACGGCGTTTACGACAAAAACCCTAAAAGCTCGCCCGATGCTAGGCTAATCCCCGTTGTGGAGGATACAGCCGCCCTGCGAGGAAATATCTCTGCGGGGGAGAAGAGCGAGTTTGGAACGGGCGGCATTGCAACAAAAATAGACGCTGCGGAAAAGGTTGCCGCCTACGGGATAGACATGATTCTCGCTAACGGGAAGGCACCACGCGCGCTACTTTCGCTTGCGGAGGGGACGCTCCCCGCGACCGTTTTTGTTAAGGGGGATTAAGCCGTGCAATCAGAAAAAATAGCCTGCATTGGCTGCGGCGTGATGGGAAGCGCGCTAATGAAAGCCGTTGCAAAGACCGCAGGAGCTGAAAGCGTTATTGTGACCGATGCAAGTCTCGAAAAAGCCGAAAGCTTTGCCGCATCTTGTAGTTGCCGCGTTGCTGCGTCGAATGGCGAGGCAGTCAAAGGCGCGTCTTTTGTTTTTTTAGCGGTAAAGCCCGCAATTATTCCTGCCGTTGCCTCCGAGATAGCGCCCTTTTTAGAGCCTTCTGCCGTTGTGGTCTCTATGGCGGCGGGCGTAAAAATTGAAAGCGTAAAGTCCCGCCTTAAAGATAATCCTGTAATCCGCATTATGCCTAACGCGGCGGCTTCCTGCGCCTGTGCAATGACAGCTGTTTCTGCAAGCGCCGACACCCCGCCAGAAAGGATTGCCGCGTTGCAAAGCCTTCTTTCAGCTTCAGGACGCACGGAGCTTGTGCCTGAATCTCTTATGGATGCCGTAACCGGCGTTTCGGGGTCAGGACCTGCGTTTGGCTTTGTGTTTATAGAAGCAATGGCAGATGCCGCCGTCATGCTTGGAATGCCGCGTGGGCAGGCGGTGGTGTTTGCGGCGCAAACGCTAAAAGGCGCCGCCGAGCTTGTGCTTTCAGGTGAGGGTACTCACCCCGCCGTGTTGAAGGATGCGGTTTGCTCCCCCGGCGGCACTACAATCGCAGGAATTGCCGCGCTAGAGGAGGCGGGCTTCCGCTCTGCCGTAATAAAGGCCGTAAAAGCCGCCGCGGAAAGATCAGGGGAGTTGGGAAATTAATTGACGGTTAATAGTCTAACAGAGTACCGTCCTGCGCGCGGGGCTGACTTATCTCGGCATTGCCTATTGCCGAACTGAAATTTTCTCCGTATATTTAATACAGCAATTATAAATATTCTACAGAAATTATGGAGGCTTGATATGAAACTTAAACCTTTGGCAGACAGAGTTCTAGTCAAAACGGAAAAAAGCGAAGCAAAGACCGCGTCAGGAATTATCATTCCGGATACCGCGCAGGAAAAAACGCAAATTGCCGCGGTTGTCGCCATTGGAGACGATTCCGAAAAAATAAAAGTTGCTCCGGGACAGCGCGTTATGTATGACAAGTACGCCGGAACTGCCGTAAAGATAGACGGCGAAGATCACCTCATTCTTAAAGCCGCTGATATAATAGCTGTGGTTGAATAAAGCAATCTGCTTGAATGCAAAGCGCCTTGAGGGCGCTTTTTTTTCGCTGCAAAGGCAAAACCCGCGCGGCGCAATGTAGGACTTTCGCAAAGCATGAAGTTTATCATTATAGGTGCTGGACTAACCGGTTTTCAGCTTGCAAAAAGGCTTTCAGCCGGCGGGAGCGATGTTGTCCTGATTGATAACAATGCCGATTCTGCAAGACGTGCAGAATCACATCTTGACTGCATGGTTATTCAGGCAAGAGGCAACGACCTTGGTGTTCTGGAAAGTGCTGGTCTTTCCGAAGCGGATGCCTTGATAGCGCTTACATCTTCCGACGAAGTAAACATGATTGCCTGCTCGCTTGCCGATTTCGCCTATCCTTCCGTGCTTAAAATAGCGCGCGTGCGTAATGAAGAGTATTATCCAAGCAAAAAGGCAAAAGAGGCATGGAAAGGAGCAAGACCCGTTTACGGCATTGACTTTATGGTGTACCCCGACAGCGAAACTGCAGCTGTTATCTGCAACGCAGTTTTTCAGGGCGCGGTTAATGACGTACTTCAGTTTAAAGAGTCTGATTTTCTTCTTGTTTCGGTTACAATCAGCAAAGGCAGCCAGCTTGACGGCGTGCAGGTACAAGATGTGCGCCGCTCATCTGAAAACAGCTTTATCCTCTGTTGCGTTGAAAATGAAGAAGAAGCCTTTATTCCTTCGGGGGAAACAATCCTCAAAGAAGGGGAGCGCGTTGGGATTCTAGCAGAGCGCAAAAACCTCATCGAAATTTTCCGCATGGCAGGCTTTGACCCCATTCCCATTAGGAAAGTCGCTGTCATTGGAGCAGGCAGAATCGCTACACAGATTGCGGAAAGACTCTTGGGAAAAAAGAAGGAAAAATCTTTCGGCAAGCATTTTATGCCATTCCGTCCGCCTTCAGTTTCGGTGTCGATTATCGATAAGAATAAAGATCTTGCACGCGAAGCTTCGGAGCGCTTTCCAGAAGCTCATGTCTTTAATGCTGACATAACAGACGAATCTTTTATAACGGAAGAAAACCTTTCAGACCTTGATCTTGTTATAAGCGCTACGCATAACCACGAGCTTAATATGGTAACATCGGCGTATTTTAAGGCGCTCGGCGTGCAGAAAACTGTAAGCCTTGTAAAAAGCGCAGCGATGGCTTCTATCGCAAGAAGTATCGGAAGCGATGTAGCCGTTCCCGTGCAGGAAACTGTAGTCGACTGCATTCTCGGTCATCTTCTCGGAAAAGCTGTAAAATCGGTTCACACATTTGCGGAAGGTGGCCTTGAAATTGTAGAGGCGGAAATTCCAAGGTGTGCGCCCGCGTGCGGAAAGGCGCTTAAAGACATTGCGCGGCATGGCGCGTTTTTGGTTCTTCTTGTCCGAAAAAAAGAAAATGCCGAGATTCCTACAGGCGAAACTATAATTGAAGAGGGAAACCGCGTTGTCTTCATCGTCCGTGAAGACAAGGCAGGAGAAATACTGGAGCTTTTTGGCGGAAGCAGGGCATGAGCGTTATTTCTTTTTTCAGGATTTTGTTCCTGTTCTTAGCGATTGTCGCCGCCTCGCTTTCCTTTCCTGTCGCTGTAGCTTTTTTTGCCGGCGAAGCTGAAACCGCGCTTTTTTTTGTAACGCCTGCCGTAGCGGTTTTTGTGCCTGCCGCTGTTTTTCATTTTGCGGGAAAAAGAGAAAAAATCACTACAAGCATGCGCTCAAGTTTTCTGCTTGCAGCTTCAGCATGGATAGGCGCGTGCATTCTCGGTGCTGTACCGCTTTACCTTTCGGGGGCGTTCCCTTCAATCAGTGCGGCTCTTTTTGAAAGCGCTTCCGGCTTTACAACAACAGGCGCAACGTGTTCCGCCGATGTTGAAGCCCTTCCTGTTGCTGTCAATTTTTGGCGCTGCCAAATGCAATGGCTTGGCGGCATGGGGATTTTGGGTCTCACTGTCGCAATTTTTCAGATTCCAGGTTCCGGTGCTCTTCAGCTTATGAACTCTGAAGTTACAGGTCCTGAAAAAAACAAGTTTAGTCCTAAAATCACAGTAACAGCAAAGTGGCTTTGGATAATCTACGCAGCACTGACTATAGCGCAAACGGCACTTTTGCTTGCTACCGGAATGCCTTTTTTGGATGCGCTCATGCACAGTTTTTCAACGATAGGTACAGGAGGCTTCTCTTCAAAAAACGAAGGAATTATTTGGTACGGCTCAAGCGCTGCAGAATGGATTTGCATTGTTTTTATGATGCTTTCCTCCATCAACTATGGGCTGTATTACAAGGCTATTGCAGGACAGTTCAAGGATATTGCCGAAAACAGCGAGCTTAAAGCGTTTTTGTTGCTTTTCGCTGTTTCATCGCTGGCGATTTTTTTTTCGCTTTACATTTCCGGAATGTCAATTCACGACAGTATCCGGCACGGAATATTTCAGGTTGTCTCCACAATTTCTACCACTGGTTTTGCATCGGCAATGTATCAGTTTTGGCCTGCGCTCGCACAAATAATCATTGTTCTTTTGATGTTCACAGGCGCGTGTTCGAGCTCGACTTCTGGCGGAATTAAAATTATGCGCTGGGTTATTATGGGAAAAAGCCTTTTGCGCGAAATTAAAAAAATGCTTCATCCTTCAGGGATTTACAGCGTGCGCATTAACGGCAAGCCCACAGGCGAGGAAGTTATCAGCTCGGTTTCAGCTTTTGTTTTTCTGTATTTTATTTTGCTTGCTGTAACAGCCCTTGTCTGCGCCGCCTGCGGATGCGACATTGCAACGTCATGCACAGCTTCCCTTGCGCTTGTCGGAAACATAGGCACGGGCTTCGGGGATACAGCGCCCAGCTGCAATTACGATTTCTTTCCTCCAGCGGCAAAAATATGGTTTTCGTTTGCAATGCTTGCGGGGCGGCTTGAACTTTACACAATTCTAATGTTCTTTTTTCCGTCATTTTGGAAAAAATGAAACCGGCAAAGAGTTCGCCTCTGCGAGGACTACTTCTGAGATACGTTTCAGCTTGCACACAAGCCCTAGCGGTAGCGGATTTGCTCACAGCCCCTGCTCTGCTTCCAAGCGCCTTAGCATTGCCCTCGCGCTGTAGTTGCCCTCATCTAAAGAGACAGCATGGCGGAGCATATCAGCCGCTCTGCGATATGCCTTCTGCTGCTCAAAGACCAAAGCCGTCTGATAATACAGCCGGCTTTTCGCGGTCTCGTCTGCCGCCAAATCCGCTGCAAGCGCAAAATAATCCGCCGAATCACTGTACGCGCCCTGTTTTTTCAAAACAACGGCTGTATCGGCAAGCGCCGCCCACTCATCGGGAGTGCCCGCGGCGGAATTGAAACATTCCAAAGCCGCGTTAAGGCTTCCGCCGGCGGCGGCTACGATGCCTGCATAAAGCGGATTTGAAGTTTCAAAATTGCCGGCTAATTCAAAGAACACATCAAAATCCGCCTGCTTTGCAAAAAACCAAAGAGCAAACTCCTCGGCAAGATTATTGCCGCTGTATTTCTCAAGGATATTCCACAGAACATGGCGAGCTTCCGTGTCTTTTCCTTTCTGAAAGCAAAGAAACCTGACATTTTCCAATTCAATCTGAAGCCTGAAGGCATTTTCATTTGACGAGGCATCAAGTGCCACGCGGAGGGCGTTTTCGGCATCAGGGAGCGAAACAGGCCTGTTAAGCAAGGCTTCCTCCATGCCTTGCGAAACATGCAAAGTTTCTGCAAGAGCTTTTGCGGAAAAGTCATCTTCATAAAACGGAAAATAATTTACAGGAGAATCAGCCGACAAAGCGCTCCTGACATAAACCGCAAGGGCAGGATAGTATGCGGGGAAAAGTTCTAAGCATTTTTCAAGCGCGGTACGCTTTTCGGGCCAAGTATGAGCCGTAAGTGCCCTGTTAAAAAAAATGAGCGGATTTTCCGTCACATCGGATTCAAAAAGGCTCTTCCATATCAGCGCGGCGGCATCCTCGTTATCGTCAAGAAAAAGGGCATCAGCGGTAAGCAGAGCCTCTTCTGTCGTCAAACCTTCTGCACTGCCGTCAAATTCCAGAAGTCCAGGGACAGCGGAGAAAGCCTTGTCATCATACGCTAAAAGGGCACGGAAAAGACGGTCATTCGGAAGGGCATCATACGCTTTCTCCGAAGTCGTGGCTTCAGGAACAATGACGTATGTGGAAGATGCTGCGCTGTAATCGCCTGCAAGGGTATAAAGCACGGCGGCATCGCGGCGAAAAACGGGGTTTCCTGTAAAGCGCCATGCGTCCGTATAGGCTGACGACCGTGCGTGCAAACCTGTTTCACCGCTTAAAGAAAAATCCGGCGCATCCAATGCAATTTCCGCATAGGCAGCCAGCGGAACAAATTCCGTTCCTGCAAGAAAGGGGAGGAAAGGCACAGCATCGTCAATCCTACCTTCCTGCACAAAAAGATAAACCAGAACAGCCGAAAGCCTGTCATTCGCAGGGAAAAGCTCAAGCGCTTGGTGTAGGGATTCCTCCGCGGCGGCAAAATCCAAAAGCGCAATTTCCCTCTTTGCAATGGAAAGCCAGTTTACACTGCTGACGGTGCGCTTTCTTGCCCTTTCAAGCAGGGAAAGCGCCTTTGCCCTTTCTCCGTTCTCAATAAGCAAGTCAACTTCTGCCAGAATATTAGAAAAGGCATAAGCCGATGGCCGGGCGCGGCTTATATACACAAAAACCACAACCGCAAGAAGCACGGCAAAAATCGTAAGCACAATAACAGGGGTTTTAGCCTTCATTGTTTTGTGCCTTCGCCTCGTTCTTTTTGCGTATGCTGTCTAGAACCCCGTTTATAAAACGATAAGAGTCATCGCAACCGTATTCTCTTGAAATTTCAATAGCCTCATCAATAGCAATTGAAGGATGAATATCTTTCTGATAAAGGAGAGAGTAAACGCTCATGCGCAGAATCGAGAGGTCAACCTTGCGCAGACGGGACAAATCCCAGTTTGTGATGTTATCAGAAATTGTCTTGTCAATTGCGGCAATGTTTTCCACAGTGCCTGTAACAAGCAGGCGGACAAAAGAAAGTCCATCGTCACCATAACGGGCTTTTTGAGCATCGGTAAGCCATGGAAAATCCAGCAATTCCTGCAAATCCTGACCAGATTGCAACCATGCATACAAAGTCTGGAATGCCAGAATCCTGGACTTCCTTCTTCCCGCCATTTTAATTTTAATTCAGGCTTAACTCATCGCTACCAAGAGAGAGTCGCAGTCAAATCGGAGCCAGACTTCATAATCTGATAATTGGCGGGCGTTTTCAATTCATTGATAATCTCAAGAAGGGCATTGCTCATTGCCTCGCTCTGCGCCCGCGCTGTCAAATTCCGCCTGATAAACTCGTAGACTGTAACCGCTGTGCCCGGCTGAACTTCATCCCCGATTTCAAGAATTTTTGCGGGATACTTCTCTTGCACAACAAAGCACTGAAAATTATCCTGCGTTTCGTTTACATCAGAAACAGCGTTTATTTCCATGGAAAAAATTGCCAAAAGAGACTGCATCGGAATGCCAAGCTGGACAGCGGCGGTTTCGTTTTTGTTGATGTAAAGCTCTCCCGCCTGAAAGCCCGATCCTGCCCGCCGTGAACGAGCTAGGATTTCACCCGTGGAGCTGGACTTTTCTTTCAGCTCCTTCTGAATGTCTGTTATAAGTTTTTCCGCGGCGTTGGCGTTGCTACCCTTTTCGGCAATAACAAGAAAAATCTTTGTAATGTCAGGCTGGAAAAACTGCTGCTTGTTAAGGTCATAATAAGTGCGGATCGCCGCGTCATTAGGCCCCTGCACGTTTTGAAGCTCGTCGCGCTTTTTCAGCACAACATACTGCTGTGCAAGCAGTTGGCTGCGCAAGAATTTCTTGTACTCCGCAAGGCTCATCCCATTCTGGCTACGCATAAACTCATCAAGCGTCATATTGTACTGCTCATTAACCATTCTAGCAAATTCAGCCTCGGTTATTTCCCTGCCAACTTGCTGGGAAAGAAGCTGATTAAAGCTGTTATTCAAATCGGAATCCGTAATGCGCAAGCCTTCCTTTTCCGCCGCCTGAACAACAAGGTGCTCGTTAATAAGCGTGTCAAGAACTTCCTCCCGCTGCTTTGGCGTCATCGTGCCGCCCATCTCCTTTTCGTATGCCGCCACGCGCGTTTTTAACTGGGAGAGCGTAATAGGCTCATTCTTGTTTAGTTTCACTATGGCTATAGGCTGAAGATCTGCCTGTTGAGCCGACAGCGCGGCAACAGACATAAAAACAAGAAAAGCCCAAAATAACCGCTTCATACTAACATCCATGATTCTTGACAACACGAACCCCCTCCATCATCAATCAGCCGCGTTAAACGCACAAAAACTGTTCCATATTATAACAAGTGAATATATTGCCGCGTTACACAGGGGGATCTTTCAGAAGGACAGCCCTGATTCGCCTAACCCCTGCCGATGAGGACTGCTCTTTCTGAATCTTAAAGACTCCCAGATTCCCCGTGCGCTCAACATGCGGTCCGCCGCATACTTCTTTAGAAAAATTGCCAATGCTGTAAACCTTGACCATGTCTTCGTATTTTTCACCAAATAGAGCGCGCGCCCCCTGCCTCTTTGCCTCTTCAAGCGGCATTACCTCCATAGTAACGGGAAGGTCAGCTTTTATCTGTTCATTTACAATCTCTTCCACTTTGGCGATTTCTTCTTTTGTCATGGCGGCAGGATGCGTAAAGTCAAAGCGTAGCCTTTCGGCGGTAATATTGCTCCCCTTCTGCGCCACATGATCGCCTAGCACAAGTGTCAATGCCTGTTGCAAAAGGTGCGTTGCCGTGTGGTACGCCGTTGTCTGCTCCGAATGATCGGCAAGCCCGCCCTTAAATATTTGGTCACCGCCCATTCTTGAAAGCTCCTGATGTTTTTTGAATGCTTCATTAAAGCCTTCTCTGTCAACGGCAAGCCCATTTTCTTTCGCAAGCTCTTCGGTAAGCTCAATCGGAAAGCCATATGTGTCGTAGAGCTTGAAGGCAAGGCGGCCTGAGATGATTTTTTTAGGATTTTTAAGGAGACCGGGCAACATTTTTTCAAACTCGCCCTCCCCCTTTTTTAGCGTTTGAAGAAATTTTGCCTCTTCAGCTTGAAGCTCCGAATACACAAAAGAGGCTTTTTCCGCAACTTCAGGATAAGGCGCGGCATACTGCTTTATAACAACTTCGGCGATGGAAGAGAGAAACTCCCCTTCTATGCCGAGCTTTTTCCCGTGACGGACAGCGCGGCGGATAAGGCGGCGCAAAACATAGCCCGCGCCGACATTGGAAGGCGTTACGCTTTTGGGGTCTCCAAGAATAAAAACGGCAGCCCTCACATGGTCACAGATAATCCTGATAGAAACATCGTCGCTTTCACTTTTGCCGTATGCCTTGCCCGAAAGCCTCTCGACAGCTGAAATTACAGGAGTGAAAATCTCCGTATCGTAGACTGACTTTTTGCCGTTAAGCATGGCAACCGTGCGCTCAATGCCCATGCCTGTATCAACGCACCTGCGCTTGAGCTTTTCGTAGCTGCCGTCTTTCAGCTTGTTGTACTGCATAAACACGTCATTCCATATTTCAACGTATTTACCGCAGCGGCAGCCAGGCTTGCAATCATCTCCGCAGGGCGGAAGCCCCGTGTCGACAAACATTTCCGTGTCAGGTCCGCAGGGTCCTGTTTCGCCCGCAGGTCCCCACCAGTTATCAGAGCGCGGCAAAAAGTGAATGCGCTCTTTCGGAATACCCATTCTATTCCATATTTCAGCTGACTCGTCATCCCGCGGGACAGATTCGTCGCCCGCGAAAACCGTAACAGAAATCTTTTCTGGCGGAATGCCTAGATAGTCCTTAGATGTAAGAAACTCGTAGCTAAAAGCGATAGCCTCTTCTTTAAAGTAGTCACCAAGCGACCAATTCCCCAGCATTTCAAAAAAGGTTAGGTGCGCGGAATCCCCTACAGAGTCAATATCGCCTGTGCGTATGCATTTTTGGTAATCCGTAAGGCGGGAGCCCGAAGGATGCGCTTCCCCCATAAGATAGGGCACAAGCGGGTGCATACCCGCCGTTGTAAAAAGCACCGTGGGGTCGTTTTCGGGCACAAGCGATCTGCCTGAAATTTCAGCATGACCTTTACTCTTAAAAAAGGCGATGTATTTGGATCGCAGTTCGTCAGCGGTCATAGCAGTAATAGTAGATAAAGGAAAAGCATTTGTCAATGTTAAGAGCTAGAAGCTGACAGCTTTAGGGTAGAACAGCGAGCGATTAGTTTAGAGTTTGGAGTATCTGGAGCATAGCAAGCAAAAGCACGTATGCGGACGCTATGCCCTACCAGAACGCTCCAGTCAGCACACCCAGCATATAGTGCTGGGCAGGTACGGCTTTCACGTGCAAATCTCTACTTGCCCCTACCCTATATATTCTTAACTCTAAACTAGAAACTCTTAACTATCTTCTTGCCGCACCCTACTTTTTCACGCCTGCCTTAGTCTTTGCGGGTGCCTTTGCAGAAGCCTTCCCTACAGCGGGCTTAGTCCTCGCCGTCTTGCCAGCCGCCACAGAACCGCTCCCTTTTGCCTTTCCCGCCGCGACCTGCTTTGCCTGCACGGGCTTTTTAGCCATAGCCGCTTTGCGGGTGGCTCTCCTTGCCGGCTCCCTGCCTTCGCTCTTTGCCGCCGCAAGCTCTGCCTGGGCAATGGCCAGAAGAGCAATCGGAACGGAATACGAAGAGCACGAAACATAGTTAAGCCCGCTTTCCATGCAGAATTTTATGTTTTCAGGGCGCGCACCGTGCTCGCCGCAAAGCCCCGCGGTCAAATTCGGCCGCGTTTCCCTTCCGCGCTGGACAGCAACGCCAATCAGCTCTTTCACGCTTGGGTCAAGAACCGCAAAGGGGTTTCCGTCAATAAGGTCATACATGGTGTAGTCAGGCATAAAGGCATTGAAGTCGTCCCTTGAAAGGCCAAGCGTAGTCTGCGTAAGATCGTTTGTGCCGAAAGAGAAGAACTGCGCATACCGCGCGATTTCGCCCGCGCCGAGCGCGGCGGCCGGAAGCTCGATCATTGTGCCAATGCGGTAATCCAAAGGTTCAGCCTTAAAGGAAGAGCGCACGGATTTTTCAATATCGACAATTCCCTGATACGCGGCTCCTTCAATCTTCTTGCCGTAGACAATCTGCTTTAGCTCGCGGAAGTTCATGATAATCGGTATCATAATTTCAGGGAAAACATCCGCGCCTTCGCTTTTTAGCTTATAAGCCGCTTCAAAGATGGCGCGAACCTGCATTTCGTAAATTTCAGGATAAGAAATCGCAATTCGGCAACCGCGGTGGCCAAGCATGGGGTTTATCTCTGTTACGGCATCGATTTTAGCCTGCACTTCTGCTTTGGTAATCTTGCCGCTTCCCTTCTTTGCAAGATAATCCATAAATTCGCCAAGCTCGGCAGGATTATGCGGCATAAACTCATGGAGCGGAGAATCCAAAAGGCGGATTGTTACCTCGTGCCCCGCCATTGCCTTGAAAATGCCATAGAAGTCTTCGGTCTGCATTTTCTGGAGCTTTTTAAGCACGGCGGTGCGCTCGGAGCGCTCACTTGCCATAAGCATTTCACGGAAAACGTTAATGCGCTCGCTGTTAAAGAACATATGCTCCGTGCGGCAAAGGCCCACGCCCTCTGCACCAAAGTTAAACGCAAGATTCGCGTCTTTCGGGCTATCGGCATTCGCCCTGACATGGAAATCGCGTACAAACGAATTTGCAAGCGCGATAAAGTCCAAAAGCCCTGAAGTTTCCGGGTCTGGCTCAATAAGGGAGGCTTTCCCAAAGTATACAGCGGAGTCGCCGTAATACGGCACATTGAGGGAAATATAGTCGCCCTCGTTGATTGTAACGCCGTCAATAACCGCCTTTTTGCCCTTTATAGCCATGTCGGGGCGGACAAGAGAAATCTTCCCGTACTGGCGGGCAACAACAGAAGCGTGCGCGGCATAGCCGCCTTCATTAGAAAGAACGCCTGTTGAAGCCTCAATAGCCTTCACATCGCCGGCGTACGTCGCGGGCATAAGAAGAATGCAGCGCGTGTCCTCGCCGTTTTTCTGCGCCGCGCGCTGCGCATCAAGAAGGGCATCTGTTGAAAAATAAACACGGCCAACTGCGGCGCCGGGCGCGCCTGCAATGCCTCCGGTGGAGCTTTTCAAATTCTTTACAGAAGAAATGTCAATTACCGGGTGAAGAATTTCGCTAAGCTGTTCGGGCTTTACGGAAGAAACCACATGGGCATCGCTTACAATTTTGCGCTCGTTCAAGTCCAAAAGGAGCTTAACAAGCGAAATTGTGCTTTTCGCTTGAACAGTGTGCTGGTCAATAAGCCAGAGCCTGCCGTTTTCAATCGTAAACCTTATTTGGCGAATATCCTGCGTTTCGTCTTCAAGCATCCACGCAATCTGCTGCAGCCGCTTTAATATAGACGCGCTGATAAGGTTTATGTCTTTTCCTCCGCTGGAGCCACCCTCGTCAAATTCCTGCTCAAAGAACATCCCTTGAAGTTTCTTTTCGCCGGTAACAATATTGCGGGTAAAAAAGTCGCCGGAACAGGAATCCTTGCCCCTGTTCCCGTAAACCATCGGCTGGATGACAATGGCAGTGTCGTTGTCGTTTTGCTCATCGAGCCTGAGCATTGCGGAAATCTCGCCGAGCATAATTTCAAGCTGCTGTTTTGCGGAATCAAAGAAGCCTGCGGGAAGAAGAGACGCATACTGTTCCATTATCGCAATGCCTGAATGAACGGTATCGCTATCTAGAAGAGCGGAAACTTCCTTAATCGCGGTATCGAACGCCTCAACTTCTATTGAACGCTCTTCAAGCTCGGCGCGCCTTTTTTCAAGCGAAAACACGCCCCTTAGCATAAAGCAAATTTCATGCGAAGCGAAGTCGGCTCCTATGTCCTTGGCGAACCCGTCAAAGGTGTCTTTAGCAAGCCCAAAGTTATGAAGAGTAGGATAATTGGCAATCACAAGGTTTGGAGAAATAACCAGCTTGACCAGCATGGGGTTCTCCGGATTGGCAAAATATTTTCCGGTATCCCTGCTGCATTTTTCCAGATAAGGCGCAATTTCCTTCATAATGTCTGCCTTGTCCAGATCAGAGGCAAGCGAGGAATCGATAACAAAGCCCGGAAGAATCGGCAGCTTCAACTCGGCAAACTCATTTGCCTGCCGCCCGCGAATCCCCAAGAGATTCATGTCCGTGTTTTTGCCTACGGTTTCCTTTTCGCTGAAATAGTGTATTGACCCCGACATATTCGTCTCCTGTATTGCGTGTTAAAACAGATTCAGCACAGTGTCCGGTCCGCCTTTCAAAAATGCGCCAAACTGCGGGCTGGCTCCCTGCTGAAAATATCTTGAAAGCTTTGCGACATCCTGAATATTCTCTCCGGAAACATTAAACTGAATGGAGCTTCCGTGCTTGACCTTTCCCCACTTGAAAAGGCTATTAATATCCACAATGCGCTCGCCGTCGTAATAGACATTTACCTGAAGGTCAGGATGCTTGGCGTTGTAGCTGCGGATAATGCGCTTCCATGCCTCAACGTTCCCGTTATGAAAAAGCTCGTTTGAAACAACAACGGATACAAGCGGAGACATCCTAGCCTTTCCTCCCCCGCCGGTCCGCGCAGGCTGAGGCGCAGGAGCAGCAGACTGGGCTTGTGCTGGTGCAGCCGCCTGTGCCGTGCCCGCGGGTCTCGCGGCGGGAGCAGCGGCAGGCTTGGCTCGCGCGGCAGGCCTTGGAGAAGAAGGACGCGGAGCACGCGCAACAGGCTTTTTCGGCTCGACAAACGCAAAGTCGCCCTTATAAAGCTGCGGCGAAGGCTTTACAGCCTCGCCCTCTATAAGCCTAAAAAGCAGCTTGGCGGCTTCCTTAGCTCCGCTTTCATTTATGTCATCGGGAGAGCCCGCGTAAACATTCAAAAGCTCGTTTTTGCGGAACCCGGCAATTGTCTCGACAGAGTTAGGGTTTTTGGGGTTTACAACAATAAAGCCAAGGTCAGGGTGATGATACCCAAGCACAAAGTCAAAGCGCCTCCACGTTGAGACAGTCTTTACAGCCTTGAGCGCATCGCTTGTAACGGAAGAAAGGTTTCCGGAACAGACAGCGTAATTCCACTTGTCAACAAGAAGCATATTCACAAGGGAAAGAATTTCAGGCTCAAGAATTTCCTTATTGTCGACCGCTTCGTTGATTTTATCAGCCGCGTTGAGATCAGGACCGCAGGCATCAAGAACTTCCAGCGTCCGGTTAATGTGGCGCACAGAAGCATTAAAGGAATCTCTTGTTGACAGCTGGGAATAAAAAACGGACGAGTTAACCATGCATTGCCTCCTTAAATCAACAGCAGGCGGCACAATAACCCGCCGCCCATAAAACTTTTATAGCTGCGCGCGCCGCCGCACTAAAGAACTCAAGGCGGCGGCGCAAATAGCCCCCGGAGAAAATCCTCCGCCGGGGGCTGATCTTACGGCAAATTAAACTTCCCTAATTCCGCCTCTTCCACGCTGGGCGGGAGAAGACGATCGGCGGCCGCGTCCCGCGTCAACCGCGCCTTCCTTGGCGGTCTTTACCGGCACCCTGCTGCCGCCGCGGCGGTTAGACGCAACAGTGTCGGCGGCTTCAGGCGCGGGAATTGCAGCCTGCGCGCTTTGATCTTCAATCATTTCAGCGAAAGCAGCTCTTCCTTCCGGCTCTTTGGCGGCGGGCTCCTCCTCATCGGCGCCGAATGTCTGCGCAAGGTCAGTGCGGACAGTGGAGCGACGGCGCGAGAACGAAGCAAATGCCGCGTCCTGGAATCCCTTTGAAACGCCAGAGAGGAATTCGTTAAGCACGTTTGCCATGCCATCGAGCGTGGCTTTCTTCCTTTTAATGGAAGTAATGTCAACGTCCAGAAGAAGACCGGGCTGCATATGGAAAGGATTGATCAGATAGTCGAATTTGTAAAACTCGGTTTCGAGGAAGTCAAGACGCTCCTCCATAACACGCCGCTCAACGGGATACTTGTAGTCGTACATTTTCTTGAGCTTGTCGCGCATAATTATCATTTTCTTTTTGATCTTGTCCTTCTCGTAAATGAACGTGCGGTTCATTTTCTCGACTTCGGTCTCGCCAGCTTTCACAAAGGAAATCTCATCCCAGACTTTGTCAATGTCCTCATAGAGAGGATCGCCGGTCTTGCTCTTGATGTTCTTCTGAATCTTCTTCTTGTACTGCATGGCAAGGTCGTTAAAGTCCGTCACCTTGGTCATGAACTTGGAATCCTCATAGCGGGTTTCAAGAACGTCCCAAAGGTGCTCAACCTCGGTCTCAAGCGAGCGAAGCATTACCTCGTAAGCCTGCCTCTCTTTAACAAGCTGTGCATTGTCGTAATAGCGCAGGTGGATTGAGTAACGCTCATCGGGCAAATTGGCTTCATCGGTGTCGTCATACTCGCGGAGAAAAAGCTCGCGGCAGTTTTTCATGTTCTCGATGTACTGGTAGCCCATCTTTGAGGTATCAAGAATCGAGGTAATGGAGTTAATCGCCGTGTTAAAGCCGCGGTTCCTGATATTCTCGGCATCAATAATCTTCTTGATGCTCTCGCGCACATTGAGCTGATCGTACTGATCGGGGTCAATTTCCGCGCGAAGGTCATTGAGCCTGTCCATAAGCTCCTTTGCCATCATCGTGTAGCGTTTGCTTTCAGGATTTTCAGCGTCATCGTCGGTGTAATCCTCTACCCTCTTGATTTTCTCAAAGATGATTTCCCCGTCTGAAAGCTCAGATAAGCCCTCGTCAATGCGCTCATCCTTAAGCTGCTCGATCGCCTTGTCAATCTCGTCCATATAGTACTTGGATATAAGCTCCTTAACAAGGTACTCGACAGTCGCCTGATAGTGGTAAATCGGGCTGATAAGCTCTGACTCCAAGATATTCACGGACAGCTTGACATCGGTTACGGTCTTGGGCTTGAGGTTGTTATCCTTGAAGGCACATTTTACTATTGAGTAGGCGTTTTCTCCGCGCACAAACGCGCCAACGTCCGTCTTCTGGCGAAGCAAGGAGTTTGTAAGGGTTTCAAGGTCATTCACGCCGCGCTGGATATGTCCCTGCAAGTGGCCGTACATGTTAACCATTGACTTTTCAATTTCGCCGGTATTGAACTTGTCCGCGCCGCCGACCTCGTCCAAAAGGTCAGCAATTTCCTTTGGAGTATAGCGGTTAAGGACCTTCATCTCCTCGCGGTCAACAAAGTCGCGAATTTTCTTGAGCATTTCATCTTCAGTGGTCACCATGTACCGGTTGAACATGTTCTGGTAGTTCTGGTTGAAGTAGTTGTAAAGCTTTTCTTTCAAACCGCCCATAATGTCGAGGCGCTCAAGCACTTCCTTAGGAAGTTTGGTGTTCATGTGATGAAGGACTTTATTGGTCTCTTCCTCAATGAGCTGGTTTACTTCCTTCTGCTGGTCGCGAAGGTCCTGCGCAAGCGAATTCCGGGAACCTACTGCACTCGGTTTTTCAGGATGAAAAACGTTGGGGCTTTTAGGCAAATCCATGCTTCCCATATCAATTCTCCTTATTCTAAACAAATATTTGCAGGCTAAAGACAATAGACCTGCGCGCATCTCTGCGCTTTAGTACAAATAAATATACCAAAAAAAAAAAAATGTAAAGTGTTCTTCTTTATAACTTAAACTTAGATGTTATGTTTACAAGCACATTGATTGAATCACTATTCAATCCGCTGTTCTGCACAATCTTTTCCGCCTCGCCGCTTATAGCCTCGGCGGCCTTGGCGATTGAGCCGGCGCGATCCTGCACAGATTGAGAGACGCCCGCAAGCCTCACGATCTCTTTAAGAATCATCTCCGTGCCGGCGTTCATCTCGACAGCCCCGTCCCTGATTTGCGCCGTGCCGCTTTCAATGTCCTGCAGCGCCTCAAGCACTTGGCGGCTTCCCGCGTTCTGCTCGTTCATGGCAAGATTAATCTCGGTTACCAAGGCTGTAACGGCGCCAATCTTTGCCGCGACAGAGTCAAAGGCGTCATCGGCTGCGGCTGTGGCCATTGCAATGGTTTTAATTGAGTCGATGGTAGCCTTAAGCCCCGCCGCTATTGCCCGCGACTGGCTTGCAGAATCTTCCGCCAGCTTGCGGATTTCGTCAGCGACAACGGCAAAGCCCTTGCCCGCCTCGCCGGCATGCGCCGCCTCGATTGCGGCATTCATCGCCAAAAGGTTTGTCTGGCTTGCAATGTTGTCAATCACGCTATTCGCCTCAAGAAGAGAGTCCGACTGGGTGGTAAGCTTTGCAACCAAGTCCTGCACGGCGCTTATGCTTTCCCTTCCTTCAGAGGCTGTCCCTTTAAGCTCGTCAAAGCTGCCCGACGCTTTGGAGATATTCTCTGAAATCGCGCCGACATTCGACACCATTTGCTGCACAGCCGCAGAAGACTCCGTTACCGCCGTTGACTGGTCTTCTATCCTAGCGGTAAGGCTTTCTATGTTGCGCGCGATTTGCCTAATCGTAGCGGAAGTTTCCGTAACGGACGCGCTCTGCTCCTCGGCTGTAAAGTGCAGGTTTTCAATATCCTTTGCAATCGTTGAAACGTCGCCTGAAATCGCGGCGGCATTCCCGTTAAGCGTCTCGCCCACGCTTTCCAGCGCAATGGAGCTATCGCTTACATTGGCTATCATGTTGTGAAGCTCGCCCACAAACTTATTGAAGCTCATGCTAATTTCTGCAATCTCATCGTTTCCCTTAACATCAAGATGCGCCGTCAAGTCCCCGTCGCCTTCCGCAATTTCCTGCATAGTATCATGCATTGCGGTAAGGGACTGCATTATAAAGTTTGAAATGACGCTCAGCACCAGCCCCGTAACAACGACAATAATCGCAATAAAGATAACTCCAAGCGAAACAACCTTGTAGGTGGTCGACAGCATGTAGCTGTGCGGGACCGTAAGGCAGATAGTAAACGGGGTGTCCGCTATGTTCACGGCAGTAACAAAGGAAGAAAGCCCGTCAATGTCGCTTAAAACCGTGCCGCCATCACTTCCCAGCGCGGCGTAAAGGGCAGAAAGCGTCTCGCCGCCCAGCTCGCTTAAGGGGATAATCTCAAGCGAATTAAAAAGCGAGTCCTCATACTCGCCGCTGTCGCTATTATAGGCAACCTGTGATATTAGCTGCCCTCCCCCCCTCGCCTGTCGAGAGAAGGTAAAGGCGGGCTCTTGTGCCAAACATTTCTGTAAAGTTAAAGCTGCCCAAAAGCTGATTGTAAACACGGGAGAGCGCAAGCGATGTCTGCGTTACATCGACAAGACCCACAGCGCGGCCATTGTGTATAACAGGAACGATTGTGTTTATGTTTTTTATGGACGAGCCTGTGGGGAGATATGGCTCGCGCACCAAGACAGAAGCTGCGCCGCTTGTGTTATTTGAGACAAGCTCGCGGAAATAATCGGCGCTTGCGGCTGAAAGGGGGCGGGAGTCAGGCGAAAAGTCATTCTCGGTGCGCCTCCCGCCTTGCCAGATGTTTCCTGACCTGCCCGTCTCGTACATATAGCCTTCCGCGTCAACGAGCGTTATCTTCGCTATGCTGTCGCTCGCGCGGGCAAACTGGCTAAAGGTTCTTTCAGCATCGCTCCATGAAAGCTGGGAGTCCCCTTGAAAAGTGGCAAGGGAGGTGGCGGCGTTTCTCGCGTCATCAAAAAAAGACGAAAGCCCGCTTGTTATCGCGCCGACATACCCTTGCACAATCTGGAAGGCCTTGCGGGTGTCCGACACCGTTACCTGCCCGACAATCACGGCGATTGCGATTATAACGGGAATTATGGCGGCAAGAATGCCAGCTATCGTAATTTTATGCTTTACTTTCATGGACTAACTCCAAACGCTTCAATTCTCTTCAATTATGCAACGATTATACAGAAAAAGGGGGATAAGGTAAAGATAGCTTTAGTTGGCAGTTTTTGAGGCCTAAGCAAGAAGCCTCTTGGCAAGCGCGGATTCCTCCACAAGCGATCGATTTTCTTTCGAAGAGAAGAGCGAATTTT
>CAZDXD010000011.1:0-20228 GCA_964509415.1 uncultured Treponemataceae bacterium | reverse complement strand
CTGAATAAATAGCTTATTTACTCTGCGCCAATCGCAAGGTATCGCGCAGCGCAGCTTCTAGCGAATCGCGCAGCCAAGCCGCTTGAAGCTTCGTTGCGCTTATCGCGCAACTTGCTGCGCGATTCAGCAAGGCTTGCCCTAAAGGGCATCCAAGCTCTGCAAGGCTCCAGGACAAGCCTGTCGCCTCGCAGGGCCTCGCTGGGCAGCCCGTTGCTAAACGGGCAAGCTTCAAGCGCAACGTCAGCACGCTATTTACGAAACGTCAGGCGTAAGCTGACGATCGCTGCGCGATTCAAGCGCGCATGGAGCGCCTAAACATGGTCGCAGAGGAGACACAGCAAGGGCTTTGAGGATTTTGTTCTAATGGGGTTTGCAAAAAATTTGCGAAAGATTATTGACAGTATCAAGACGGAACGCATACCTTCAAGTCCAAATCCAGCAGGTTGACATTCTTGTTTTAAGAGGGTTACATATAGGGAAATCAGGCTTTTAAGGCATTCTTGCGTAGGCTTGCGGATGCCGCCTGAAAAAACTTTATAAGCTTTTTTAAGGAGGAACAAGAATGAAAAAAGCGATTACCCTTTTGTCGGCTTTGGCAATTCTTTGCTGCTTTGCAGGTTGTTCTAAAAAGCCTGCTTCGGGTACCTTTACCGGAACAGCATCAGGCATGCAGGGACCCGTCACTGTAGAGATGACCGTGCAGGACGGCGTTATAACCAATGTCGCCGTAATCGAGTCTAGGGAGACTGCGGGCATTGCCGATGTCGCGCTAAGCCGCATCCCGGCGCAGATTGTCGAGCACCAGACAACAAGGCTTGACGCCGTTACAGGCGCTACCCTTTCTAGCCACGCGGTGATGAACGCGGCCGCAAACGCAGCTAGGGCAGCGGGTCTTGACATGAGCGCCCTTGACGCCAACGCCTACAGTGCGCAGCCCGGCGACCCCGAAACATGGAATACCGATGTCCTTGTTGTAGGAGGCGGCGGCGCGGGCTTTAGCGCTGCCATTACCGCCGCTCAAGACGGTGCGGATGTCATATTAATAGAAAAAAGCTCCTTTTTGGGAGGCAACACCATGATGGCTGGCGGGGCGTACAACGCTGTTGACCCCGAAGCCCAAGCTGTTATGACGCTCACCCCGGCGCAGAAGGATACGCTTGACGGCTATCTCGCCCTAGATGCCTCTGACCCCGCCTTGAAGTTTGACGTGTTCCCCGAATGGGCTCCTGTGCTTGAGGAGCTTAAAAGGGACATTAGGGCTTTCTATGCCGAAAACGCAGGCAGAACCGCAGGCGTTGACATGCCGGGCTTTGACTCCATCGCCCTTCACATGTGGCACATTTACACAGGCGGCTTGAGGGAGCTAAACGACGGCAGCTGGATAGCTTCCGACATCAATCTTGCCCGCACCCTTGCCGAAAACGCGCTAGGCGCTTTCGCTTGGATAGCGGATATTGGAGTCAATGCAGTCTATGGCTCTGATGCAAGCCCTCTTTCCACTGTGCTTGGGGCTATGTGGTCGCGCACGCACGGCCTTACCACAGGTTCCGCGCTTGTGAATATCCTTGCTGCCGCCGCCGAGAACGCAGGAGTAACAATCTACACTGAAACCGCCGCCACCGAGCTGATTGTCGATGCCGAAGGCAATGTCGTAGGCGCCCTTGCGGAAAAGGCTGACGGCACGCCCATCACCATCAACACGGCAAACGGCGTGGTTCTTGCCACAGGCGGCTATTGCGCAAATCCCGCCATGGTAAAGCAATACGACAAGTACTGGGGCGATGACTTGAGCGACCGCACCCTGTCGACTAACGTCGGGACAAACACAGGGGACGGCATTGTCATGGCACAGGCTATTGGCGCCGGCACGACAGGCCTTGAAATCGCGCAGATGATGCCCTCGTCTTCTCCTCTCAAGGGGACTATGACCGATGGCATCTGGGGAGACGCTTCCGAGCAAATTTGGATTGACGGCAACGGCGACCGCTTTGTAAACGAGTACGCCGAGCGCGATGTCCTAGCGAAAGCATCCCTCGCGCTGGATAACGGCATTTTCTACATTATATATGCCGGCAGCACCTATGGCGAAAACGGAATGCTACAGGGAACGAGCCTTGAAAACGCAGGCTTTGGGGGCACCATCGCTTCTATGGTGGAAAACGGTCACATTTGGTACGGGGAAACCTTAGCTGAGCTTGCGGCAGCTACCGCGACTAGGGCAGGAGGCGCTGCCCCCGCGTTTACGGAAGAAAAGCTCCGCGAGACAATCGAGCTTTACAACAGCTATGTCGCCGCGCAGTACGACCCTGACTTTGGCAAGGAGAACCTTGCAGGCGCGATTGACATTGACTACATCGACGCAACTGAAGGGGTAGGCATTACAATTAGTCCCCGAAAGTCTTCACTGCACCACACAATGGGCGGCTTGACGATTGACACAAGCGCCCGCGTCTTGGACACTAGAGGCGAGCCAATCAGCGGCCTTTGGGCTGCAGGCGAGGTTACCGGAGGCATTCACGCCGGCAACCGCTTGGGCGGGAACGCCGAAGCCGATATTTTCATCTTTGGGCAAATTGCAGGCCACAGCGCGGCTGCCGCTAGGTAAGCTAAAGGCTGGAACAAAGCAATGCAAGGCGGCGGCTTGCCGCCTTGCGCCCGTCTCGCCTGCCTTGCCAGGCGGTGGGCATGGCGGGCAGGCATTAAAGAAAAAGGCAGAACCCTACACTTAAACTAAGAAACTGATTAACTAAGCACTAAAATCCGACGGTAATTCAATCACAATTAAACAGTAATTCAGATACCCATCTGGCGCAGATTGGTGTTGTAAAAATCGCCGTTTTTGTGCTGAAAAATTTGCGATTAACAAAGGGCGGCTCCCTGCCCTGCCGGCAGGGCAATTTAGCTGGCAACGGATTGGCACTTAGCGCGGCTCTAAGCCCCCTTGACTTTAAGTCGTTTTGCGGATATTTTTATTCAAATTCTATCAGCAGGAGGAAAATTATGGCCGCGGTAAGCAAAAACTCCCGCACGTCGGTTGGAACGCATAAATTCTTTTGTTCATGCGGCGGGGAAGTTGTCATGAAAACCTTGGTTGAAGGCGGAAAAGTCAAAAATATTGCGGAGTGCGCCAAGTGCAAGCGCACTGAGCGCAAGCCGAGGGATTTTAAGTAAAACCCGCATTTAAGCGCTTTGGGCATTTTAAGGGCGGTTCATGCCCGTGCCCGCTCAAAAAGCCGCTTTTTTAGCTTGAAGATGTTCGCCATGCCGCGAGCTGGTCACAGATCAGCTCGCGCGCTTCATCTAGGATACGCTTTTGCTCTTCTTTTCCGCTTGGAGCGGGAAACACGGTCAAGAGCTTGATACGGTAACAGCCACGCTCGCGCCTTAGCGCGCGAATCAATCCGCTCACGTCCGGGTATTTCCAGCCGCCGTCAATCGCGAACACGGCAACAGGCAGAGGCAATGCGTTTTGCAAGCGGCGAAAGCCCGCCGCGTGAAAGCAGCCCACGCGCCCGTCGCGGGAGCATACCCCTTCAGGAAAGATTACAGGAATCCAATTGTTTTCCGCTGCCTTTTGTGCAAAGATGTCAATTGCTTCCATGTCAGAACGGGTGCGCCCTTCCTTTTCAACAAGGCAGTGCCCGTCGCTTTTGAGCATTGGCGTAACAAGCGGCAAACTGCTGCCGAGTGCAGCCCTTGCAAGAAATTTGAGGCGCGGCCCGTCAAGGTGGGCGAGCAGCACAACAATATCCAAAAAGCTCTGGTGATTGGCTATAACAAGGCAGCGCTCAGGGGCAGCTCCTTTTCGCTTGATCAGCAAGGAGCGTTAATCCCATAAAAGACTTAAAGAGCACAATGAGGTGGCACACAAAGTTGGTGGTAACCCAAATATTGAATTTAAGGCAAAGAAAGGGCTAACCGCGTAACAAAAGCTTTCTATAAGGGAAACAAGCCCTGAATAAAGCAAGACAAGGGCAACCGAAACGTAATATAGCATTTTATTCCCTATAGCTCTCTGTTAGTTATTTACTGTTAGTATATAGAAAAGAATTGATAGAGCGCAAGACCTCCTGCGCCTGCCCCCTTGTAACTTGCGTTTCGGGGATGCTTTCAAGGAAAATCCTGCCGTACCGCCGTGCCGTTATCCTGCGGTCAAGCACGGTAACAACGCCCCTGTCCGTTTTTCTGCGCATGAGGCGGCCAAAGCCTTGCCGAAATTTAATGACGGCATCGGGAACGCTAAGCTCCATAAAAGAAGAGCCGCCGCGCTCTTCTATGCGCTCGCACCTTGCCTCGAACACAGGGTTGTTCGGAACACGGAAAGGCAGCTTGGCGATAATGACATGGCGCAGCGTCTCTCCGGGCGCGTCAATGCCTTCCCAGAAGGAGTCTGTCGCAAAAAGAACGCTTGAAGCGTCCTCGCGGAAAGCCTGCAAAAGCCGAGCGCGGTCATCTTCCCCCTGGCAGAGAATGCGAAGCCCGCTTGTTGCAAGAAGGGCGCGGGCCGCGCGGCAACAGCTTCGCATGGAATCGTATGACGTAAAGAGAACAAGCGATGAGCCAGAAGCCGCGCCGATAAGGTCAGGAACGAGCCGCTCGACCGCAGGCTGAAAGCCCGCTTCGTCAGGCAGCGGAATGCCCTCTGGGAGCGCGAGCAGCACGTTGCTCGAATACAGGAAAGGCGACGGGTACACGCCCGAAAGCAGGCGCTCTTTTTCCACGAGGGACGCGCCGCTTCTGTGCATCCAAAAGCCGAAGTCATTAGCAACGCGCAGTGTTGCAGAAACGCAGACTACCGTGCGAAACGGGTCAAAAACAGCGTCTTTCATTGTTTCGGCTACAGAAAGGGGCGTGCGGATAAATTTAGGATAGGAAACTGTACGCGGCTCGGCTTTTTCCTTAGCCTTGCCCTTGCCTCCGCGCGGCTGAAGATAAGAGTTCCGCTCTATCCAGAAAACGGAGGACAAATCCTTGTCCCACGAGAGAAAGCCTTCAAGAAGGGAGGCAGTAGCTTCAAGGCGACGAACCGCAACCTTACCCTCCCAAGATGACTCAGCGCCGTCCTCGTCAATGCCGTCAAACACCGAGCGCATGGCTGTGCAGAACAAAGATAGGCTTTTCCAAAGCGTTTCTGCCTGCCGGAAAACATTTTTTGCACCGGCTGACAAAGCGGTTTTGCCTGAAATCCTAAAGGAAAAGCCGTTTTCGCACATTGCAAGCGCGGCTTCTTCCAGGCTTTCAAGCGCCCTCTTTGTTTTGGGCACGGCGGCTCTGGCGGATTGGGCTGCCTCCTTGTCGGAAGACAGGGCTTCAAGAATGTCAAGCCTTGCAGGGGCTTTGCGCTTTCTGTCGGGGATAAAATGATTAAGCTGGCGCAAAATGCTAAAGCGGCTCATCGATTCAGAGAAAAAGCTTGTAGCCGCGCTTTCTATCGCGTGCGCTTCATCAAAGACAATAAGATGAAAGGGCGGGAGAACCGCCGTGCTGTCATAGCCAGAGCCTGAATAGCGCGCTTCAAGGTCGGCAAACAAAAGGTGATGGTTTACAACCAAAATTGAGGCGCTCGCTGCTTCTTTCCGCGCCTTTATTACAAAGCAGGCGGAGTGATACGGGCAGCGCATTCCTAAGCAAGCGTCGGCTTCGGAACAGATGCGGCTCCAGAGCGGCTCCGGCGGAAGGAATGACAAATCGGAGCGGCTTCCGTCAGAGGTGGTTTCAGACCAGCTGGCAATCAATTTAAGCGCTTCTTCGTCTTCGCTAAAAAAGTCCCCCTCCTGCAAGACGGCGGCAAGTCGGCGGCGGCAAAGGTAATTTCCCCTTCCCTTCACAAGGACAGCCTTGAAGTCCCTGTCAATAATTTTGCGCACAAGCGGAATGTCTTTTTCAATAAGCTGCTGCTGCAAATTGATTGTCGCTGTGGAAACTACAACCCTGTCCTTGTTTTCAAGGCTCCACAGCGCCGCGGGAATAAGGTAGGCAAAGCTTTTGCCTACGCCGGTTCCCGCCTCAAGCATTGCAACCTTTCCCTCGTTAAAGGCGGAGGCGCATGCGGCGGCAAGCTCCATCTGCTCACAGCGCTCTTCATAGTCCGAAGAAAGCCGGGCGAGAGGACCTTCCCGCGAAAGAAATGATGCCGCGCAGTCAGGGTCAATCGGCTTTTTCTTGGCGGTCAGTACCGGCTCCGCGACAACATAAATTTCGGTTACAGCGTTGTTTACAATGTAGAAGCCCAGCCCGGAAGATGCCGCCTGAGAAGCAACAGACAAATCCGCACCGCTTGGCCGCAGGATGCCTGAAGGGTGGTTATGAATAAGTACTTCGGCACTGTCCACAGCCGCCTGAATTACAGGCGCGGCAGATTCATTCCCGCGCGAAGCGACAAATATTTCCGTAACTATGCCGTCCGCGTCGAGGTTTCCGACAACAAAAACCTCATTGCCGCCCGCCGCGCGGATTTCTTCTGCAATGGCGGAACAGACTTGCAGCGACAATCTTGAAGAAGCCTCGGGCACGGCATTTCCTTAAACGATTAAGATTGACTAAAAAAAAAGCGCGAAACGCAAACGCTCCGCGCCTGTCATCTCCTAGGGGAGTCGAACCCCTGTTGTCGGGATGAAAACCCGATGTCCTGACCACTAGACGAAGGAGACACGCTGCAAAACAACGCAATTGATAATAGCAGTGAACGCGCCTGCCTGTCAACAATGCCTTTATACAGTATCCATATTTTCCGCTATCTTTATTCGCAGCGCTTTTTCTTCAGGCACATCGAGACCTAAAGCGCAAGCCTTATCCAAATCCTCAAGGGCATCGTGGTAGCGCCCCATGTTGTAAAAGCAGCGCGCGCGGCGAAGGTAAAGGTAGGGCTGGTACATATTGAGCGCAAGCGACTTGTTGAACGCCTCCTCGGCCTCGCTGTTCCGCCGCAGAATGCTTAAGACAATGCCTATATAGTAATAGGCGCGGAAGTCTTCGGGGTTCGTACTGACGCTTTCCTGAAAATCAGCCAGTGCGGAATCGTAGTCCGAGCGGGCAAAATGCGCCATTCCGCGATGCTTGTAAATCACGGAAAGCGCTATGGGCGGCGGACCAGACGCTATAATGGCAGAATAAATCTTGACCGCCTTGTCAATGTGTCCTGCGTTATGGGCTTCAATGGCACCAAGAATCATGTCGTCAATCGTGCCTTGAAGATAGGGAAGGTCCCTGCCACCATCCAAATCGCCGGCAGCTTGGGAGTCAACTGCGGCACCGGCATCAGGGCTTTTAGCGGCAGCATCAACCTGCGTGTAAAAGCTCATTCTCCGCGTTTCAATTTCCCTGTTAAGCTTTGTTTGGTAATCCCGCAACTCCTGAAAGATAATGTCAGCAAGGCTCAAGCTCGCGTTAATGGAAGCGAGTTTTCTTTTAAGCGGAAGGTCAAAAGGCGAAAACTCGGACTTGTAAACCAATTCATGCTCAACTTCAGCCCATGCATCTTGCAAAATGGTGCGCAGCTGGACTTCAAAAACTAGGCTGTCAGGAAGGGAAAGCCCCTCTTTTAATTCAGGAGGAATGGAAATAAGAATATGCGTGGACTCATATCCAAATTCGCGGAACGTCCTGTCAGCGCCTTTTCTTTCGACTTCAAGAATTTCAAACGAGGAGCGAAGGATATCTTCCACCGTTTTAAGGTCCTGAAGAAATGCGCACACAATGCGGATTCCTATTATGTCGCTGATGACGGGAAAGAAAGCTGCGCCTTGCTCGGGAGCGGCAGGGCAGGAAAGGGAAATGCGTAGCAATTTGCGGTAATAGCTTTCAAAATCCTTAACGCGAGCTTTATAAGTTGGGCGAATGCGGCTGTCAAGACGCGCTCTAAGCTCGCTGACGAGCTTTTTTAAGAGGGTTTCAAGCTCCGGATAATAAAAGGCATACTGCTTTTGAAGAACTCCTTTGTCGGGAACGGAGATGCTTTTCTGTGCGTCAGGAGCCATGCATTCAGTATATATGAATAATAGAAGAAAAAAAAGACAGCCCTGTTCAGGGCTGTCTTTTTTTATGCGAATGAACGCTCAAGCGTTATTATTCGTAATAATCACCGTTGTCAGCGGCAGAACCGCCGGGACCAGAGCCGGGCGCGCTTGTGTAACCGGCTTCAATAGCCATTTTCTCCCTTTCCATAAAGCGGTTGACCTGCACATCGCCAAATCTGGAAACTTCAACCAGTTTCCGCCGGCTTTCCTGCTCGGTCTGGATTCCCCAGATATCCTCATGCTCGATATCCCTTAGAGAATCAAGGACAGCCTTGTCATAAACAATTTTCACGTCCTTGAAGTAGCCGACAAAATCCCCGCCGTCATGCGCGGCATCGCGGGTAATAAGGAAGCCCGCGAATGACACATAAGGCATTGCCGTCGGATAAACAGGATAAACGCGGATTTCCCTCGCGCGCACGTCCGTAAGATAATCAGGGTTATTCCACACCATCTGCTTCCAGCCATCAAAGTTGAGGTATCCCATGAAATAGCGGTGCGTTACGCCGTTTTCGTCATTCAAGAGAACATAAAGCCCGTGCGGGAAATTCAAGCCGTATGTATTGACGGCAATGGACTTGATGGCGGCAACATTGCGCACAACGCCATAGCCTTCCTCAAAGCGGGTAAGGCCGGTTTCGCGATCCTCTTCCGTAGGATCCAGCACAACGCCGTCATCGGAAACTTGAGCATAAGCCTCGTAAGCAGGAATACTAAAGGGCGGCTGTATCGTAGCATTCGCGTTGTTGCTCCATGTGGGGAAGTTGACCCTTACGCCAAGAAGAAGCTCTCCCGGAAAATAGGCCGCGTTCTGGCTCACAGGTGCTTCCTTTGCATAGGAAACGGCTACAGCCTGTGGATTCTGGGCAGAAGAGTTAAGAACAACTTCCCAATTCCCATGCGCCAGAGATGTCTTCATCAGGCCTTTTTGGGCATCTGTATAGCTTGCGCCGGCGGCAGTGGAATAATCCTGTACCGTCCTGCGGTTTTCCGTCATCCTTCCGGTGGAATTGCCCTCAGCATCGGTCTCCTCGATGATGTCCGCAGCCAACAGATTGAAGTCAATCAAAACACTTTCTTCCGCTGTGGCAAACCCGCCGACAAGCAGAACAAGAACCGCAATAACAATGAAACTCCTTTTCATCATAAAACTCCTCTCCTCTACACAATTTATGGACTTACAGGGATAAGAGTATACGCATAGAAACATTTTTGTCAATGCTTTCCGCCATATACCTCAATCCCGTCAAAGTACAGGAATATTATATCAATATTTTCAAAATTTGTACAAATGTTTTTTTCAAGCAGCCGGCAACGGTACGCAAACGCAGGGTCTGTTACCGTCTCCCCCGAATCGGAGGGGGAAAGATCAATATAGGCGGCATTTCCCCTGACAAAACACCTAGCCACTGTGCAGCGGGAAGCGAACGGCGAAGCGCGTCCCGGTTCGGAAGAGCCGAGCAAGTACTCGGACAGATAAACAGACAGCGGCTCACCTCCTGCGGAAATGTCCAGATAGCGTATTTCCGGCACAGGAGGCGTGTCTGAAACGGCAAAATCCGCCGAAGCGGGAAAGAAAAAAACGCTTCTGACGCGCTCTTTTTCAAAAAAGGCCATAACCAGAAGAGCCGCGGAGGCGGCTAAAAACAAAGCCGCAGCCGTTATCCGCATGGGGGCAGACTGGTTTGCGCGGAAAGCGCTGTCAAAATCCCCAAAGGCTTTTCCAAAAGCCTGATTCAGCTTTTTTGGAAATTTTATAGCGCCTCCACTGGAAGAATCGCTCATCTTGCAGCGGAGCCTCCCATGCTCTCAAAATACGACACAAAATTCACGATTCCATTATATATTCCTGACGCGTACTTCTGCAAGGTGGCGCTGTCATTAAGGAGCTTGGCTTCCTTTTCGTTGGTCACAAAGCCCAGCTCAATCAAGACGCTCGGCATTTTGGCGTTTCTTACTACAAACCAAGACTCCGCTTTAAGACCGCGGTTATTGCTTACATCGCCGATTTCAGCTTCAAGCCCGTCCAAAATTGATTTTGCAATCAAAATGCTTTCCGTTGTAAATTCCTCTTCCATCATGGAATTGAGAATGGGAAGAATTTCCTCTGCGTCCACGGATTCCTCGTCTATAACCGTGCGCCTATAATCCGGCGAAAGATACCACACTTCAAACCCCGAAGAGTTTTTGTTAAACGCAGCGTTTGCATGAACTGAAACATATATGACCGCCTCGTGCCTTGCAAGCTCTACGGAATTGGCCATATTGACGCGATCCTCAAGGCTTGGATAAGAGTCGTCCGTTCGTGTCATTAAAATCTGCTTATCGGGATATTTTGCGGAAAGCATTTCATAAAGCCTTTGCCCTACTGAAAGGGCAACATCCTTTTCCATCACGGTAATTGTCGTGCCGCCTTCGGTGTAGCTTCCGCTTGCACCTGGATCTTTGCCTCCGTGTCCGGGATCAATCAGGATTGCGCCGACTCTATAAAAAGACAGTGAACTAGCGGAGGTGAAAAAATCCTGCATTTCGCTGAATATTTCCTCCGTTAAGGCAGGAGGATTTCCGCCCGGAGTACTTTTCAGAACGACAGGTTTCCCGTCAAAAAGCGCAACCTGAGAGCCTGTCTTAAAGGCAGCTGTTTTTCCGTCCTTGATAAAATAAAAAACGCCGGAGACAGGGTCCGCGAAAACTTCTGCGCCAAGCCTGTTTGCAGCCTCAACAAAAGAAGTTTCCGCCGCGAAAGCAAAAGCCGCCTGAAATATTATCTGGAGCGTTAAAAGCAAAAGAAAGGCGGCGCGGCGGCTAGGGCGGCTTTTAGCGGCAATCGTGCACATAAAGCAACCCCTGTATTCCGCCGCGCAGAAAAGCTGTCCAATACTTCATGGCAAGCGTTTTATCATGATTTTGTTGCAGGTGCAAATCTTTGGCAATTTCAGGCTCTTCAGTAACAGCCTGCAAAAAAGCCTGCTGCATTGCCCTTCCCTGCCAATCGAAAAATTTTTCAGAAAAAAAAGGAAGATCCGCGGGAATTTCAATTTCGATGGCGCTTTCACTCTTTCCCGCGCGGGAAAGCGTAGCCGTTTTCCAGCCTCCCGCGAACACGGAAGGAAGATTTCCGCCAAGAGCTTCCCTGAACGGCATAGAAAAGCAAGGCGGCGGAAAAACCTCGCTCTCAAGGCTACTGTCTGCATTTTCAGCGTAAAAATCAAACAAAAAGCGCTCCGTCTCGCTGTCGCGGGGGACAAGGCGCAGCACAACCGCGCGGCAGGCGCTTTCAGCTGCAAAAGCCGCTTCGCGCCTTGCTGAATCGGTGTCGCCAGAGGCAGGAGCGGACACTGCAATGCAGTTTCCGCATTTTTCCACATTGTTCTGCGGAAAGACAACCCTATCCCCTTCTTTTTTAAGCGGAAAAACTTCCCTTACAAGCGGCAGTGCCTTAGCCGCTTCAAGCCCCGAAACCGCCGCGATTTTTCCCGGAACGGAAATCCATGCCCTTTCAGCAGAAACTCGCGTGAACACAGGCTCAAGAGAAGAAGGCTTTATGCCAACGCAGAGGTCGAGCGCGGCGGAAGTCAAGTCAACGCCCGAAGAATAGGGATATGTCCACCCTGACATGTACCCGCCTGAAAGCCTCCCCGCTATCTCGCCTATAACCGCCCCCTTTTCTGTCAGCTTGATGTCGCCCTTAACCGCGCCGTAGCTCAAGCCCAACGCTTGAACGCCTGCCTTAAAGACATCGAACACGCGCTTCTTTTCAGCGTCAGGGAGCAAGGAAGGAATGGTGTGCCCCATTTCAATAAAATAAGGCGGAAAGAAAATGTGTCTGTCGGCAAAACCTGTTTCGTGAAACTCCCCGTCAAAGACAAGAGCTTCAACTGAAAACTCCGCGCCTTCAAGATATTCTTCTATTATTACGGTTTCTGTGCGGGAAAACCGCGCGGCTTCCTCACAGGCTCTCGCAAGTTCATCAGGCGAAGAAACCTTTCTGCAGCCGCGCCCTCCCATGTTGTCGCAGGGCTTTACAACCGCGGGGAAGCCTACCCCCGCCGCGCGGACTTCTTCTAGGGCGCGGTGAGCCTTTTCAGGCGGTATCACCGTAAAGGCAGGGGAAGGTACGGAGGCAGCGGCAAAGATACGGCGCATTTCAGCCTTGTTGCTCGCCGCGAAAGCTGCCCTTGACGAATGCGAGGGAAGCCCGCAGGCTTCTGCGGCGCAGGCCACGGAATAGGAAAAGTCCGTAGCGCAGGTAAACACGCCGTCAAGCCCTTCCCCGCGCTTTAGGGAAAGCGCAAATTCTGCAATTTTTTCTGATTCCTTCAAGTCAATAACATGGAACGAATCGGCATCCTTTGCGCACGCGGCGGCGGGGTTGCCGTCTATTGCCGTTACATGCCAGCCTTTTTTCTTAGCCGCAAGAATCGCCCTGCCCTGCATCAGTCCCGCGCCTAAAATCAAAACGCGCTTCATTTTGCCTCCGTCTTTTTCTGCTCGCGCTTTACGGCATAGACTTCAAACGTGTCTCCTAGAGAAAACAAAACAGAAACAAGCGAACAAAGCGCAAGATACGCTCTTTTAAGAAACGGCGGCACAAGCCTTTGAGGAAAGCGCTCAGGGTGATGTCCCGTTATAACGATTTTTTTAACGCGAAAGCCTGAGGCGGCAAGCTGCTTTTTTATCCTGCGCGGATTCCAGATTGAATAATGATCATCTGGGCTTGCACGATAAAAAGCAGCAGGGTCTTTCAATGCGGAAATCCCTCTGCATGAAGGCGTTGCCAGCGCAAGGATTCCGCCTGTTTTCAGGAGACTGCGAACAGCTTCAAAAACAGAAGGCAGGCTGTCAAAATGCTCAATTACAAACCAGAGCGCAACGGCAGAAAACGTTTGCGGAAAGCCCGCTTCCTTGAACGCCGCCGCGCATTCAGGAAATGGCGACTTGGCAGCAGGGAAGCCTAATGTGTCTTTTACATATTGAACCGCGCTGTCTGAAATGTCCGTGCCAAAAGGCTTCCACCCTGCATCTGCGGCGGCTGCAAGAAAAGGCCCGTAAGCGCAGCCTACGTCTAAAATCGTCTTTTCGCCTGCCGCGCCTGACGCAGCCGCCTTTTCTGCAACCGCGTCAATTATTTTCATGCGGCGCGCGCCGTTTTTTTTGATTAGGGCAAAATCCTCTAGATATGTCTTTCCGTATTGCTCTTTGTACTCTTCAAAAAAATAGTTCTCCCCGTAGCTCTTTTTTGGGGAAACGGAATAGCGGATAACAGGCGTTTTGCATTTGGGGCAAACGGCTATTGTTTTTTTTTCATCGCGAAAGACCTGCATTTCTGCATACTGCGGCAAAGCCTCATCGCGGAAAAAGTCGTGCCCGCAGAAGGCGCAAGCG
This sequence comes from uncultured Treponemataceae bacterium, assembly GCA_964509415.1. GTDB lineage: Bacteria > Spirochaetota > Spirochaetia > Treponematales > Treponemataceae > Avitreponema. The sequence goes on along the minus strand of CAZDXD010000011.1, from coordinate 6,828 downwards.
CAAGCCTCTCCCGACAAAAGCCTTGAAAGCGCAGAACTGTAGTCGGCTTGCTCTCTCTTTGCGGAAGCGAATGACGCGCACGCCCCGCATGGCGGCGATGTATCGTTTAGGCCTAAAACAAAGCGCCGCGCAGATTCAGTATCTTTAAGCGAGGAAGGAGCGGACACAAGGGAAAACCCGTAAGCCTCCGCTGTCTTTTTGTGTACTTCTGAAGGCGAAAAGAGCGCTACGCGGCAGCCTGCGGCGAGCGCTTCAAGCGCCGTAAAACCGTAATAGGCAATTACAACATCAAAGTTTTTAAGCTCCTCCGCAAGGCTAGGAATGTCGCGCGAAATAGTCAAATTTGGAACACGCGCATAATCGGCGGCGGTTTGCGGAATAATCAGCGTGGTGTCAAAGCCGGCGGAGGCAAAGGCGCGGGCGTAAGCAAGCGGCGCGTCGCACTTGTCCGCGTTCAAGCCGCCCGCCGCGACAAGAACGCGGGCGTTCAAGCCGATAGCGCCGCGGTTTGCTTTAGCTTTTGGAAGCGGAACGCATTCAGGCTTAAAAAGGTTAAAAGCGGAAAAAGCGTTGCTCTTCTTTTTGACACCGCCCGTCGCGTGAAAAAGAGATGGGATTACGTCAAAGACATAGTCAGCGTAGGCTCTGCCCTCCCCGCCTTCATCAACGGCTATAACGGGCGCAGTTTTCAGAAACTCAAGCATTTCACGCTTAGAGGTTTCGAAATTATCAAGAACAAACCTGTGCACATCAACGTTCAAGGGCTCAAAGGCAGCGGCAAAGTCCCTATCACTGATAATCTTGCTTTCAATAAGCGCGCGCTCTTCATCATGCAAAGATGAAAGAATGCCCTTGACCTTCGCTGTTATCGCCTCGTCTTTCCCGTAGTCTTCTATTAAAACAAAGCAGTTCCAAGAATCCCGCAGCGCAAGAACGGCAGCAAAGGTTCTGCGCAAATGCCCCGTTCCGCGGTCTGGCGCGCAAGCGGGGACAAAGACAACCGCCAGCGCAATAAACTCAAACGCGCTTTTTATGTCCGCGTCCGCAAACGGAAAGCTCCTTTCTCTGGAAAGGAGAAAATCAGCCGCGGCGAGCGCTGTCTCGTAATCTGACGCTGTGTCTATTGTTGTGCGAAGGCGAGGCGCGCACCACTCATCAAGCGCTTTTTCAAAAACGCAAGAAAACTCTTCAGGGTGAAGATAAAGCGCAGGACCCACATGCTCCTTTTCATAGGCGGAAGGCGCTTTTTGATGAGCTTTAAGCAAAGCGGCGGCAGAAAAAACCTCTACCCCGCTCCCGTGCGGCAGCCCCGTAAAGGTAAAGTAATCCGCTGAAACTGACCTTTGAAGCTCCTCAAACCGCTTGAGGCTTAAAGCCGCCGCCTCCGTAAAGATAAAGGGATTGTCGCCGGTTGCCCGCAAGACAGTGTCAGCCTTAACTTCATTTATAGCTAGACAGAAGCGCTCAAGCACATTGTCTTTCGGCCCCGCAATGCAGCGAAACCCCGCTTCTTCCGCAATAGGGGCGAAGGCTTCAAGAGAATCATAATCGCAGGCTAAAACATGCTCATCGGCGGGAACGGAGATAAGCCGCTCCATCACGCGGAAAAGCACAGGCTTTCCGAAAAAATCAAGCAGAGCCTTGCCGGGCAGCCTCGATGAGCCAAGCCTTGCCTGAAGGATTAACGCTGTCATGCAGGGGAGTTGTCCCACGAGTTGACAAGGGCGGGCGCGTCCGTTACAAAGCGCGATGCGTTCACTGAAACCCATTTGGAAGCGTCCTTAAAATAATTCCAGGAATCAAAGACGCTCATGCCGGATTTGGCGGCAAAAGAAAAAAACTTACTGAAAGGCAAAACCGCAAATCTCTCCTTAAACACGGGCGCAAGGTTTTTAAGGTAGAATTTCAAATACTCCAAGTCCGACTCAACGTTTTCTACAGGAGTGGCGGATTCATACAAAAGCCTAAAATGATGAAAAATGCGAATCTCCCCGCCCCACAGATTAACGCGAAAGCCAAGGTCAGCATTCTGCCAGTAGGCGTTTTTAATGGATGAGTCAAAGCCGCCGTAGTCAATAAACTTTTCCCTGTTGTAAACGCCTGTAAAATCAAAGGGATAAATTGTCTGCTCAAGGTTTTTCGTGCACGGCAAAGGCTTGATTGTAAACTGCTTTTTGGCAAGCTCCGGTGTCATTCTGGCAGGGAGAAGCCCAAACGTGTCGCCTGAAAGAACGGGCGCAAGGCAAAAAAGATTGTCTTGGGCGGAATTGAGCAGCGACAATATTTTTTCCGCTGTAGTTGTTCCAAGCCGCTGGTCGTTCCACAGGATAAAAACAAAGCGCGAAGAAGATTCCGCCACAGCTGCGTTAATCATCTCTCCCATGGTAAGCCTGTTCTGCGGAACAAGGAACTTTACAAACGGAAATCGAAGGGAAAGGTTTTCCACATCGTATGGCTCAGGGCTGTTTTCTATAGAAAGAATCGAAGAAAAGCCCGCGTTGGCAAGGTTCTGAAAAACATCGGAGCGGTAGTATCTTCCGCCGCGGTTAAGGAGAATTACGGAAAGCTCTTTTTCATGCGCTGATGATTCAGCCGAAGCGCCGCCGATTACAGAGTGCGGAATTTCCCAGCCGTCAAAAGTTAAAGGTATAGTATTCATCGCAGTTTCCGCAAATTCCTTCATAGTTGCAGTTTATATGACTTTCATAAAGGCTTTTGTTCTTGGCAAAAATATCAGGCAAGCTGTCAAAAAAGATATTCCCACAGATGTGCTCGCCCGCCGCATCTTCCCTGCAAAAGGGAACGGAGCCGTCAATTAAAACGGAAACATCGCGCTTCAAGTGCCAGCAGGGTATCCGCTCTAAGGGCGAAAGGTCAGCGGGTCTTTCGTCGGGAAGAAGGGCGCAAAAGTGATCGTATTTCTGTATTATGAGGTCGCCGTTTTTCTCTTTCCAAAAGCGGAAAAAGTCTTCTAGCTCCGCTTCGTTTTTGCGCATTCGCAAGAATTGCGGATAAACGCGGCCGCCGAAGTTTTCTTTAAGCCAAAAGACAAGGGCAGCAGCTTCGGCGAAGAGCTTTTCGCTTTCCGCGCTGTCAAGACCGCGCAACTCCCCGTACATTTTGGAAGAAACAGCGTCAAGGGAAACAACCCAGTTTACGGCACCCGCGGGGCGCATAAAGAAGTCAGGCGCGGTCTCTGCGGCTGCTGCCGCCGCGCGTATTCTTTCGAGCGCGTCTTTTTGCCAGCCGATTCCCGTTGTTTCAATTAAAAGCGAAAACTTAGAATGCTTTAGCACTTCTTCCGCAAAGGCGGCTATTTCAGGGTGAAAGGCGCATTCTCCCCACAGGGAAAGGGAAATAACCGCATCGTCGGAGAAGTCGGCTATCTTTTCTAGAGCGGCCTTAAACCGCTCTATTTCCATAAAGCCGCTCTTCCCCTTGCTTGAAGAGCTGGCAGAAGGGTACGGGCAAAAGGCGCATTCAAAGGGGCAGCTCCCGCTTATCTGGAAAGCGTAAAAGGCGGGACGAGTTCGCAGAGCGCCCTGCCGCTCGCGGATAACTTTAGCGTAGTTTTGCGCGTTTATGCCTTTAAGCCCCTCGCAAGCCTCGCGGTTTCGCAAGGTGTCGCAGGCAAGAAGGACGCGCAGCATCCTCACGTCTTCGTCGGCAATGTCAGTTTCTATATCGAAGGAGTTGATGTCCTTTTTGATTGCGCTAAAAAGAGTGTCGCGCGAGGGGAAGTCAGAAAGCCCCTTTGCCATGTCCGCAATGACGGGGAGAATGCCAGAGGCGAATATTTCGGGCGCAAGCCCCAAAGGGTAGCAGTCGGCAAAGGTGTACTCAGCGGCATATTCAATGTGCCTTTCAAAAAGGGAAGAAGCAAAACCGCTGTCTACAAAGGGAAGGTCTGCCCACAGGAAATAGGCGTGGTCGAATCCTGCGGCGGCTTTAGAGAGAGCCGCGCATAAAAGGGCTTCCGTCCACTGTTCGGCGGCAGTATCGACCTCGTCAGGGAAAACGGCGCGAAGCTCAATGCCGCCCAGATGCAGGGCTTCAATCTCTTTTTTAATCTGCGGCACAAAGGGAGACGCGCGGCTAGGCAGCAGAACGGTAAGATTTTTTACAGCGGGAAAGGAAAGCGCGGTTTCCGCGCTCCTTGCAAACGCGCTTTTCCCGTAAAAGGCCGGGTCAAAAGCGTACTGCGCAATCTTTCCCGCAAATAGCACGGCAACGGCAGACAGGGAGCCGGCACTTGCGTTTTTTTCTGATTCGCCCATGCGCTAATTATCGGACAAATCAGGGTTAAATTGAAAGAGCCCTGCCCTGCCTTGTCAGGCGACAGGTTGCCTAGTGGTCTAGTGGATTAGTTATCTAGTTGTCTAGTGTTCTAGTTTATTAGTGGCTGGGGTTAAGCAAAGGGACTGCGGACAAAAAAGTTGGACTAATTAACTAAAGAACTTTAACACCGCTTCCTTAAATTTGTCACCGCGGTCAAATTCGTTTTTGAAAAGCTCAAAGCTTGCAGCCCCCGGCGAAAAGACAACGCAATCGCCGGATTCAACACTCTTGGCGGCGGCGGCTACAGTTGCCTCAATGTTGCCGAAAGGCCCTTCACAGGCTATATTCTTGCCGCTTAGAAGCGCGGTGAGCTTTTCTGTCCCGCTTCCGCTCAAAAATATAACCCCCTTTGCTTTCGGCAGGGCATTCGCGAGAGGGGCAAAGTCAAGGTTTTTGTCCGTGCCGCCGCAGATAAGAATGACGGGGCTTTCGAATGCGTTGAGAGCCTGAACAGCGGCTTCGGGGATTGTCGCTGCGCTATCGTTGTACCAATTTACACCGCCTTTTTCAAAGAAAAGCTCAAGGCGGTGCGGAACGCCTGGAAAGCTAGCGAGAGCCGCCGAAATACGCGAAGTTTCCAATCCAAGAGCGAATAAGGCTTCTCCCGCGGCAAGAAGGTTGGCTTTCATGTGCGTTCCCTGAACAGCGGTTTCAGCGGAGAAGAACGTTTCAACGCCGCCCTTATGCCTTATAAGGCCTCTGCCATCGTCCTCAAGCCAAGCAAGGTTTTCAGCTCCTTCTAGCGAACCTGCGCCTGCGGCGGGAAAGGGGCGCGTACTGTACCAAGAAACCCTGCTTTTTGTTTCCCTCGCAAAGACCTTGCCCCATTCGTCGTCAAAGTTGCAGACGAGCGTGCTGTTTTCATCCATGTCAGCGTAAATGAGCTTTTTGTCGGCAACATAGTCCTGCATGGACTTGTACCAGTTTTGATGGTCAGGCATAACTGGGGTAATCACGGCGCAAGCGGGCTTAAGCAAATGCCGCCCGCGCAGGTCCGCAAGCTGCCAGCTTGAAAGTTCAAGCACCGCGATGGAGTCCCTGTCTGTTTCAGAAAGAAATGTAAGCGGGCTTACCGTGATGTTGCCGCCAAGAAAGCTTTTTTCCCCCGCTGCTGTAAGCCCGTAGTGTATCGCGCTCGCCGTGGAAGACTTGCCCTTGCTTCCCGTTACCGCCGCGATTTTCGCTTCCGTAAAGCGCAAGAATACGGAGATGTCGGTTTCTATCGATTTTGCCTTTTCAAGGCATTTATTGCCTTCAAGCTTTACGCCGGGGTTTTTAATCACGAGGTCGGCGTTTTCAAAGTCTTCTATATTGTGGCAGCCGAGCACAAAGCGGATATTCGGCAAATCCGAAAGGGAAAGAATAGAAGATTTTAACTCCTCTTCGCTTTTCATGTCCGTAACCGTAACATCAGCTCCGTGCTCCGCAAAAAAGCGCGCGCTCATCGCACCGCCGCCGTGAAGCCCTAACCCCATCACAGTAACTTTAAGCCCCGCAATGTCCGTAATGCGCGTAAAAGGCGGGTTGCAGTACGGCTCAAAAAGCCTTGTTTTATCTGGCATAGCGATAATATACTATACAAGAGCTATGGAAAAAGAAAGCATTTGCCAAAACTGCTTTTCGCGCCGCTTGCAGGAGTTTTAGGGGACCTTCTGGGGACGGGCATTATCACGGGGATTATATCCGCCTTTGCTGATTAAACGCGCCTGCCTGTCGGCAGACAGGCTGCCTACTCTGTTGTTTCTCTGCCGGCAGCTTCCACTTTCCCCTCCAAAAGAAAATCCTTGCCGTACTGCCTTACTGTCGCGCCTGATATTCTTATCGCGCCGTCGGGCGAAACCACGCCCCTTCCTCCTACGGGCGACTTCCCGTTTCCGCCGAATATCGAAGGCGCAATGTAGATGCTCGCCTTGCTTACGCAGCCCGCTTCAAGAAACGACGCTGCAAGGGCGGGACCGCATTCAAGAATCGCGCTGTCAATATTCATTTTGCCGAGCTCGCCTACAAGCTGCGCAATGTCCACGCCGCCTTCTCCACTTTGCAGAACGAGGATTTTGCAGCCGCTTTCAATATATGGCGCGTGCCTTGCAACGTCAGTTTCGGCTGTCGCGATTATTGTGTGAAAGTGCTTTGCCGTGCGCACAACGTTAGAAAACAGCGGCGTTCTAAGTCTTGTGTCGCAGACAACGCGCGCGGGCTGTGCCACCTTGCCCACTTCAGGATACTCTCCGCTCCCCCTGCTTTCAAAGCGGCAGGTTAAAAGCGGGTCATCCGACACAACAGTACCCACCCCCGTGATTAATGCCGAGTAGCGGTGCCTATCAAAATGAACACGCTGCCTCGCCTCCTTGCCTGTAATCCACTTTGACATTCCTGTAGCCGTTGCAACCTTGCCGTCGGCTGTCATCGCGTATTTAAGAATAACAAGCGGCTTTCCCGTTGTAATGTAGTGAAAAAACGCCTCGTTTAGAGCATCGCACTCATCTTTTA
>CAZDXD010000010.1:0-21265 GCA_964509415.1 uncultured Treponemataceae bacterium | reverse complement strand
TGGTAGCGGGCTACGCTGCGCGATCGTCAGCTTACGCCTGACGTTTTGTAAATCGGCGGCTGATTCAATCAGTATAGGCTATACTGATTGCCAGTATAGGCTATACTTTTCATCAGTATAAGCTATACTGTTCATCAGTATAGACTATACTGCGCGAGTAAATCGGCGGCTGACGTTTTGCAAATAGCCTGCTGACGTTTCGTAAATAGCCTATTTACATTTTATCAGCACACTGCTGACGTTTTATAAGCAAGAATCATTCTCTTATTTGTGCGTATATGCCTTCAGCGCTCAGCCGGAAAAATCATAATAGGCAAGCGTTTCCTCTATGCCGCGCTCCACTGTCTTTGCCCGCCTCATTTACATGTACGATGTTCTCAGACACGGTGTGTTTCCTCCTATAGATTTGTTGTCTTTTCCTATTCTAACAGAGGCTGCACCCCCGTGTATTTTTTTGTACACTTGGATTTGCGAAAGATATTTTACGTTATCTTTGCGATTGCCGTGATAAGCGCAAAAGCAAAGCCCTGCGCGAAAGCGGGGATATCCAATAGCTATTAAGGTCAGCTGTCTGGTGGCAGAACAGGAGGCGCAAGGTTCTCTTCAAACTGCATACGTCCTATCCGCGGCGGGCGCGGCAAGGCATACAGCAAAGGGCATGCCTTCTATTTTGCGCCCGGCAACAAAGTGCGTGTGCTCCGCTATCCTGTGGAGATAACGTTCCTTTTGTTCTTTTCAGCCGCGTCAATGGCAGAAACCACGTCATCCCCAAGCGATATTCTGTGGATATTATAGAAGAAATTGATCCGTCAGAGGAAGTGAAGATTTAGAAAACGCTCTACTAGTTTGCTAATCCACTAGGCAACTAAAAAATTAGAACCCTATATAACAAAAATTTTCGCTTTTTTTTTGATTTTTCGCTAAAGTATTGGCACGGATTCGCCGATGACTTAAAGCGGAATAGAGTCAAGGGCACGAGGGCTTTTCGCCTTCCGGTGAAAAACTTCAAGTTCCCATGTCCTTATTCTCGGAAAGCATGGATGCTTTCTTTAATCTTTTTCATGGAGGAACTCTATGATTATCAACCACAACCTTTCCGCGATGTTCGCGCAGCGAAATCTCGGAATCACCACTGGAGCTATCCAGAAAGACATCGAAAAGCTGTCGTCTGGAATGCGAATCAACAGGGCAGGCGACGACGCTTCGGGGCTTGCAGTGTCCGAAAAGATGCGCAGCCAGATTCGCGGCCTAAACCAGGCTTCGCAGAATGCTTCAAACGGCATTAGCTTTATCCAAACAACCGAGGGGTACTTGCAGGAAACCACGGACGTGCTTCAGCGCATTAGGGAGCTTGCAGTTCAGGCTGCCAATGGAATTTATTCCGCGGAAGACAGAATGCAAATCCAAGTTGAAGTGTCCCAACTGGTGGCGGAAGTGGACAGAATCGCAAGCTCCGCGCAGTTCAACGGCATGAACCTTCTAACGGGCCGCTTTGCCCGCGAGACAGGTGAAAATGTTGTTACCGGTTCAATGTGGTTCCACATTGGCGCGAACATGGACCAGAGAATCCGCGCCTACATCGGGACGATGACGGCTGCTGCGCTTGGAGTGCGGGACATCGGGGACGAGAGCATTTTGACTATCGAAACTATGGATTCCGCAAACAGGGCGATCGGCACTATTGACGCGGCCTTGAGGGTCGTGAACAAGCAGCGTGCGGACCTCGGCGCGTACCAGAACAGGCTGGAGCTCACTGTCGACGGCCTGAATGTGGCGGCCGAGAACTTGCAGGCAGCTGAGTCAAGAATCCGCGATGCGGACATGGCTTCCGCCATGGTCGACTACACGAGAGACCAGATTCTCGCCCAGTCCGGAACGGCAATGCTGGCACAGGCAAACGCCACAAACCAGATGGTTCTGTCGCTTCTAAGATAAGCATAGGACGCCAGGGAGACTCAAGGCTTTTCGCCTTGAGTCTCCATTGCACGGCCTTTTTTAAGGTTTTTTTCGCGTTTTTTAGCTGTTTTTCCTTAAAAAAGAGGTGCAAAAGGCTTGAAGATGTGATATTATCTTTGGCGAATTGCGGGCGGAAGGGTTGCTTCTTTTGTCCGCGGGAGATCTTTGAGATAACCCTCCTTTGAACTTTTTTCGGCACGGTACAGGCGGCTTCGCTTTGGAACAGAAGGTTTTAAGCGTTGCCATCCGTATCGTGAATCCTCATTTCCGCGGAGGCGCTTCTGCGGAAGTCCGGACCATGAGCGGCCGGATGCAGGGAATGCGTTCCGGGAAACTTCAAGGAGGGAGAAGATATGGTTATTAACCACAACTTGAGCGCTATGTATGCTCAGCGCCAGACTGGAATTATCGAGGCTGGCCTGCAGCAGAACATAGAGAGGCTTTCAAGCGGCATGCGGATTAACCGTGCAGGGGACGATGCTTCGGGTCTTGCGGTATCTGAAAAGATGCGCAGCCAGATTCGGGGCTTAAACCAAGCGGGCCAGAACATTCAAAACGGGGTTTCCTTTATTCAGGCGACTGAAGGCTACTTGCAGGAAACCACGGACATTATTCACAGGCTGCGCGAGCTTTCAATTCAGGCTGCCAACGGCATTTATTCTGCCGAAGACAGGATGCAGATTCAGGTTGAAGTTTCGCAGCTTGTTGACGAGGTTGACCGCATTGCAAGCCACGCGCAGTTCAACGGCATGAATGTCCTTACGGGGAGGTTCGCCCGCGACTCCGTTTCGGGACCCATGCAGCTTCATATCGGGGCTAATGTCGACCAGAACGAAACGATTCACATCGGAACGATGACGGCGACAGCCTTGGGGCTTTTGGGGGCTCAAGGGTCAGCGGATTCAATGCTTTCCATAGAAACCGTTGAAAGCGCGAACATGGCGATCGCGACGCTTGATTCCGCGCTGCAAGTTATAAACAAGCAGCGAGCCGATCTCGGGGCTTATCAAAACAGGTTCGAGATGGCGTACAACGGAATCATGGTTGCCGCAGAGAACTTGCAGGCAGCGGAATCCCGAATAAGGGATACCGACATGGCTTCTGAAATGGTTGACTACACTAAAAACCAAATCTTGAGTCAGGCCGGCATGGCAATGATCGCTCAGGCAAACACGCAGCCGCAGTCAGTTTTAAGGCTGCTTCAGTAGCGCTGCGGCGCAAGAGGCTTCTGGATGTCGCCTTTTGCGCAAGGCAGGCGGTTTTCCGCTTGCCAAGGAAGAAGAAAGAGCGCCGTTCTTCTTCCTTTTTTGACAAAAGTGCGTTCTAATTGAACGTAAAGGTTATAAGGAATTGAAGGATATCACGATCAAGCCGTGATTTGATGACGCGCTACGGATGGCGCGCGAATGTTGCTACGGTCAGGAGGCTGTCCACGAGCATGGAAATCACAGGGGTTAGGCAACAAATAGCGGCAATGGAGCGCCGGCAGGCGGGCGAGTTGCAAGGCGAGCCTCCGCAGAATCAGCCTGCCGCAGGGCAGGCGCAGGAAGTGGAAAGGCGGCAAGCTGATCTCTCCGCGGCGATAGAGCAAATTCAAAAAACAGCGGACATATTTAACCGCGAGCTCAAGTTTCAGGTAAGCGACGAGCTTAACAGGGTTATTGTAAAAGTGATTGACACTTCTACCGATAAGGTTATAAGGGAAATTCCCTCTCAGGAAATTCAGCGCCTTCAGCTGCAAATACAGGAGGCAATCGGACTTCTTTTTGACAAGTCCATATAGCTCGCCTGTATTTTGAATTCCCGTGCTTATTCCAGCGGAGAAGCGATAAATGGCTGAAATCAATATTCCCGGAGTAACGGCAAGCAGGTATAAGACAGACGAGCTTATCGAAGGCTTGATGCGCCTTGAGCGCGTTCCCAGAGACAGGGCCGATGAGCAGCTCCAACTGTATAAAGATCAGCAAAGTGCTTGGAGGCAGCTTTCTAGGCAGGTTTCAGCTCTTAGAGATTCCGCAAGAGCGCTTTACTCCTACAACAATCCCTTTACAGAAAAAATAGGCAGCTCATCAAACAGCGCCGCTGTTACCGTTACGGCAACAAGGGAAGCTCAAGACCAGAGTTTCTCCGTTTCGGTAGTGCAGAAGGCGGCGGCGGACAGCTTTCTTTCAAGGGAAATTCCGAAAGACGCGACCGTAGCGCCTGGCACGTATATTTTTTCCGTAGGCGATAAAAACATACAGTTTTCTTGGAAGGGCGGAAGTTACTCCGACTTTGTGCAGTCGCTTAACCGCCGCGGCGAGGGAACTATCCGCGCACAGCTTATTCAAACCGCGCCGGGAAAGCGCGCGCTTCTTATTGAATCGCTTAAAACGGGTGCGGAGCAGCGGCTTTTCTTTGACGGGGCGGCACTTGACTTGGCCCTTGAAACGGGCTTGATAGAAAAAAGGGCTGCTGCCTCCGTTTCGGTTTCTGAAACGGAAGTGGAAGTGCCGCCTGGTTCTTCAAAGGCTATTGCCTTTTCATCTCCGCTTTCACCTTCGGCAAGCCATGTTCTGGAATACACGGTCTCAAGCTCGCGCGTTGCTGAAAGCGCGGAAAGCTTGCAACCTGCGGAGCAGGCGGTTTCGCGACCGCAGCTTCCCTTGCCTGGGAGCATAACTTACAGCGGGATTACGGTTATAAACGCGGAATCTGAAACGTTTCTTTCTGACCCGCCAGCTCCTCCCGCGCGACCTGAGCCGGTGGAAACAAATTCCGTTCTCGCGCTCCGCTCAACGCGCGGCTCTTCCGTGCCCCTTCCTGATATTCCGCAGTCGGGCAGCCAGACGTTCACTGTGCCTTTAAGCGAGGATACCGTTGACGCGCTTCTTGTAAATAACGGGAACACGGAGCGGAGTGTCAGCATTTCAGGCATTAAAATATACGATCCTACGGCTGAAGGCGATTTTGTCCCTGTAAATCCCGTCTCGCGCGCGCAGGATGCCATTGTTCAATACGAAGGAATTACAATTACAAGGCCCACTAACAGCATTGACGACCTTGTTCCCGGCGTAACGCTTGTTGTTCACGAGCAAACTGATCGCCCCGCGCGAATAAGCATTGAGCCCGATAGGGAAACCGCCAAGGACGCGATTATTTCGTTTGTGGCAAATTACAACAGGGTTATCGCGGAAATCAATATTTTAACCCAGAACAAGCCGGAGATAATCGAAGAAATCCAATACTTTACGGCGGAAGAGCGGCAAGCCGCCGAGCAAAAGCTTGGAATGATGCAGGGGGAAACTACGCTTAACACGCTTAAATCTGCCCTCCAGCGCGTAACATCCAATCCTTATACAGCAGACGAAAACTCAAGTTTTGTTCTGCTCGCTCAAATAGGAATTTCCACGCGGGCGGGCTCCGGCGGAGGCATTGACTCGTCAAGGCTTAGGGGCTACCTTGAAATAGACGAAGAGCTTTTGGACAGCGCTTTGGAAACTTCAATCCAGAGCGTGAAAAGCCTTTTTGGATATGACTCCGATGGCGATCTTATAATAGACAGCGGGGTTGCAATTGCCATTGACAACAACGCGACGCCTTATGTCCAGACCGGCGGCATTTTCGCCACGCGGACATCAGGGCTTGACACAAGAATAAGCGAAACCGAAAGAAGGATAACCCAGCTTGACCAGCAGCTTGACCGCAAGGAAGCCGACTTGCGCCAGCAATATGCCCAAATGGAAGGCACGGTCAACCGGCTTGAAAGCCAGTCAGAGTCCATTTCTAACTTTAACAGAAGAAATTCAGGGCAGAATTGATACAGTTAAGAGTTTACAGCCCTTAGTTTGCAAGAGAATAGGGCAGGGCAAACGCCCCGCCGCAATCGCAATTCTTTCTCCGCAAAAAGGCGCATTTTGGCATATTGCGCAGAAGGGTTCACAAGGGAATTTAGCTAACAGCTACTGCACCGACAATGTGCAATATATTTTCTCATTATAAGCATACCGATTTTTTGCGATATTTGGAAGGCTCACAGCCGATGTATGCACGCGGAATAGGCTATTCCATCTTGCGGAGTAGGTTATTCCGTGTCGCGGAGTAAGCTATTCTGCATTGCGGAGTAGCCTATTCCGCGCGAGTAAATCGCAAAGAGGCGGCGTGAAAATCGCCGAAAATCGTGATGCGTATAGGCAATTTAGCTATTAGCTACCGGCTGGTAGCTTTTAGCGCAAAATGCTTTGCGCAAGTTGACTCGCCGCTATCTTCAACACATATACATATAAAAGGAAAAAACTGATGAAAAATGAATAAACCCGCAAAACTTATTGCCCTTCTGCTCCTCTGCCTTGCCGTAGCGAGTTGCGCTAGGAATAACGCCCTAATTGACGCTGCACGTAAAGGCGATACAGCAACCGTCAGTAGACTTCTCAACTCAGGCGCAAATGTGAATGCGCAGAATAACGGCGGCTGGAGAGAGACAGCACTGATGAATGCCGCCGAGCAAGGGCACACGGACATCGTGAATGCGCTTATTAGTGCCGGTGCAGACGTGAATGCACAGAGTAGTATCGGCAGGACAGCCCTGATGTTTGCTGCTTATGAAGGGCACACGGAAATTGCAAATATGCTAAGGGCAGCCGGGGCGAGGTGAGGCGGCAGGGCTAAGAGCTGATTTAGTTCACAGTTAACTCTTAACTAACTCCTTGCTTTACCTCATACGTCTAATTTCTAAACACTAAATTGCACAAAACTCCGATAAGCTGTAAAGTAAGCTTATGCCGTCTCCAATAGAAAACGAAAACGCGCCTAAAAGCGAAAAAAAAGCTGATTCCGCCCACGCTCCATTGTGGAGCGGGCGCTTTGCCGAATCCCCAGACGCGGACGCAGTAGCCTTTGAAAGCTCTATAGGCGTTGATTCCCGCCTTGCCCAAGACGATATCGCCGGGAGCATTGCGCACGCTTCAATGCTTGGGCGGCAGGGAATTATCCCAAAAGAGGAAGCTGCCCTCATCGCAAAAACGCTGGAAGAGATTGCAGATGAGCTTAAATCGGGCGCGCTTGAAATTGACACTGCGGCGGAAGACATTCACTCCTTTATAGAAGGGACTTTAACAGAGAGAATTGGGAACGCTGGCCGCCGCCTGCATACAGGCCGCAGCCGCAATGACCAAATCGCCCTTGACGAACGCCTTTATCTTCGCCGCGAGTTGCGTTCTATCCAAAAGGGACTTGTTTGCGCCGTGCGCGCTCTCGTCTCTATTGCTGAAAAGCACACGGAAACCATTATGCCGGGTTACACGCACATGCAGCGCGCCCAGCCCGTAACGCTTGCGCATCACCTTTGCGCATGGTGCTGGCCATTGACCCGCGACTGCGGCAGGATTTCTGACGCGCTCAAGCGCATGGACTCAATGCCTCTTGGCTCCGGCGCGCTTGCCGCAAGCGGGCTGCCCCTTGACAGGGAAAGCGTTGCCAGCGAATTAGAGTTTGGGCGAGTAACGCCCAATTCCCTTGATGCTGTTTCCGACCGCGACTACTGCATTGAAGCGGCTTCAGTTCTTTCCATTATAATGATGCACCTTTCGCGCTTTTGCGAGGAGCTTATCCTCTGGTCAACGGAAGAGTTTGGCTTTGCGAGCTTTTCCGAAAAGTGGTCTACGGGCTCAAGCATTATGCCGCAGAAAAAAAACCCCGACTTTGCCGAGCTTATACGCGGAAGGTGCGGCGGCGTTTACGGCAGCCTTATTGCGCTTTTGACGATGATGAAGGGCTTGCCGCTTGCGTATAACCGCGACATGCAGGAGGACAAGGCCCCTCTTTTTTCAGCCTGCGACACCGTAGCGTCCTGCCTTTCTGTTTTCGCCTCTATGGTTTCTTCCATTAAATGGAACACGGAGAGAATGCGCTCCGCCTGCACGGGCGGCCACGCAAACGCTACCGACCTTGCCGACTACCTTGTGCGCAAAGGAATGCCTTTCCGCACGGCTCACGCTGTAGCCGCCGCCGTTGTGCGCGAATGCATAGAAGAGGGCATTCCCGATATGGCGGAACTTACTTTTGAGCGCCTTTCCGCGCATTCTCATCTGATTGAAAAGGACGTTTACAACTTTCTAACGCCTGAAGCCTGCGTTGCAGCCCGGTCAATTCCGGGAGGCCCCGCGCCTTCCGCTGTCGCCGCGCAAATCGAAGAGCTTAAAAAATTTTGTTCCGATTTTCTTTAACATTTTTTTGACAGGCTGCCTTTTACGCTTTATTATAGTTGCATAAGATAATTTCAGGAGGACTTTTATGGCAAAAGTCGAATTAAAGGGAATTGGCAAAGTATACGATGGCGGTGTTAGGGCTGTCGACGATGCCAATATCACGATTGAAGATCAGGAGTTTGTTGTTTTCGTAGGCCCTTCAGGCTGCGGAAAGTCAACAACCCTGCGCATGATCGCCGGTCTTGAAGAGATAACCGACGGCGAGCTTTTTATTGACGGCGAAAAGATGAACGATGTCGCCCCGAAAGACAGAAACATCGCAATGGTTTTCCAGAACTACGCCCTTTATCCGCACATGACAGTGTACGACAACATGGCGTTCGGTCTTAAAATAAGAAAGACGCCCAAAGACGAGATTGACCGCCGCGTAAAGGAAGCCGCGCGCATTCTTGACATTGACAAGCTTCTTGACCGCAAGCCAAAGGCTCTCTCTGGCGGCCAGCGCCAGCGTGTTGCCGTAGGGCGCGCCATTGTTCGAAACCCCAAGGTATTCCTTTTTGATGAGCCTCTTTCTAACCTTGATGCCAAGCTGCGCGTTCAGATGCGCGCCGAAATTTCAGAGCTGCACAACAGGCTTAAAGCCACGATGATTTACGTTACCCATGACCAGGTTGAAGCCATGACAATGGGAGACAAGATTGTCGTTATGAAGGACGGAAAAATTCAGCAGATAGGCTCGCCCCTTTATCTTTACAATCACCCTGTAAACAGGTTTGTCGCGGGCTTTATTGGCTCGCCGCCGATGAACTTCCTTTCCGTAAAAATCATAGAAAAGGGCGGAGCGATTGTCGCCGATGAGGGCTCTTTTGAGCTTGTGCCGACTAAAGTGCAACAGGAAAAGCTCAAAGACTACGTTGGAAAAGAAGTGTCATTCGGAATCCGCCCCGAGGACCTGCATTATCAGGCAACGCCCGCGCCAGAAAGCAATATGCAGATGAATGTGACGGTAAGAGAGCCTCTTGGCGCTGAAACGCACCTTCACCTGACAACAAAGTCGCAGGCTATGGTCGCAAAGGTGGGACCCGATATTGTCATTCAGATTGGAGATACAGTTAACTTTCTGCCCGAGATGGAAAAAGCGCGTTTCTTTGACAAAGAAACGGACATTTCCATCTGCGATGATGCAAAGATGGTCGAGTAGGCTTTTAGGCTTGCCTGCATGATTTAAGCAAAGCGCCGGGTTATCCCGGCGTTTTTTTGTGCCTAGCTGCGGCTTGCGGATAAAAGCCCTTCAGACTGGATAAATATCGGGGTCAAGAGAGGGCACATCGGGCTTTCCTGCCCTGACGCGGATTACGCTGTTGGGGTTTACCCCCGAAGGAATAGCGCACCTCGCTTCAAGCCCTAGCTCTGGGATGAGCACAACGCCCGCGTTTTGCCCCACGTCAAGGACAACGGCATCCCCCTCCCAGTTTGGATTATCAAGCAAAAAGTTAACTGCCCAGTGTGCTCTTGATTCCCGCTCCGCCTGCACGCATAGGCGAAGCGCCGCGTCCCCTTGTGCAATGCGCTCGGTCATTTCTTCAGGGGAAAGAAGCGGCTTTCCTGCAAGAAAGCGGCGAAGCTGCTGATGGGAGGCAAGGTCCCCGTAACGGCGCAGCGGGCTCGTAACTTGGCTGTACATTCCAAGCCCCAACCCTGCATGATCGGAGGGGGCAACGCTGACTTTGCGCGGCTTCATGCCCTTCCGCTTGGCAAACTCTCCCGCAAGGCCGTCGGGCAGCTTAGCAGGCAAAGAAGGCTGCTCTTGGCTTATGTACTGGAACGGAATTGAGTGCTTAAACGCGAACCGCGCGGCGGCTTCGCCTGCAAGAAGCATCATTTCGCGCACCATCGCGAAAGCCTCATTGTGAAAAACCGGAGAAAAGCTGATATTCTTTTCGCTGTCCAAAGTGATTCTCACTTCGGGCATTTCTATACTTACAGCCCCCGCGTTCTCTCTGCGCTTGGCGTTCTTTTGCGCAATTTCAAAAAGAGGCAGAAGCTCCGCGCTGTCTTTTTCAGCTTCGGCTTCTTCGTATGTCATGCGCTTTACGGAAACAAAGGTTTTTTTAATTTCTACGTCTTTTATCGCTCCGGTTTCCGTAAACGCAATGCCAAAGGAAAGCGCCCGTGACTTTTCTGTAAGCCCGAGCGCGAAAAACTCAAGGGCTTCGGCTCTAAGCATTTTGAACGTGCCTTCAGGAAGATAAAGTGTAGCTCCCCGCGCTCTAGCCTCCGCGTCAGCAGCTGAATCCGGCAAAACGGAGGCGGCAGGGTCCGCTATGTGAATCCAGAGCTTTCCGTCATAAAAAGAGACAGCATCGTCGGGGTCGTTGCTCCATTTGTTGTCGATTGCAAAAGACACAAAATGCGTAAAGTCTTCGCGGTCTGCATCGTCCTCCTCAGGCGGAGGGGCAATTTCCGCCGCGGCATCGGCGAGCTTTAAGCCTTTGCGCTCAGGCCAAGGGTTTCGCTTCCTGTTCCACCAGCTGCAGTTCAAAAGCACCGAGTGCGCGTTTTCAGGCGTTTCTTTTAAGCCCGCCGCTTGAAACGTCGCGGATTTTCCGCTTTTGCCAAGCGCAAGCGCTTCAATTTCCTGTAAAAACGCAGCGTCTTCAGGAAGCCGTATTCCGTTTTTTTTATTCTTCGCGGTATTGCGAAGCCTCTCGCAAAACGCTTCGCGCTCTTTTTCCTTTTTTATTTTCTCTTCGCGGCGAATTGCCTCTTCTTCCGCTTCTTCTTTGCTTTTTGTAAAAACCGCCTTTTCAGGATTTTCACACAAAAAGCGCGGCAGCTGCAAAAGAGCCTGCCAGCACGCCCAACCGCTTTCCGGCGGAAGCTTTCCCCACAAAAGCTCTGAAACTTGAGCGAAAGAGGGCGCATCTCCTTCAAAAAAATCAGCCGCTTCTTCAGGGGAAACCTCAAAATCCGGAAGCGCAGCTTCAAGCACCGCTTTCATGCCGGAAACAGGACCTTCCGCAAGAAGAAAGGCGTCTTTTTCGCGAATGCTCTTTTTTTCGCCCGCCTCCTTTCCTTTTGGCGGAAGCTCTATTACAGCCTTATCGCTTTCAATTGCAATTACAACTGCCGGCTGATTTTTGTATAAAAGCAGGTCTTTTTCTTTGAACATGCATTCATGCTATCATTTTCAGCGCATAAAAAACAGCGCAATGATTGAAATTCAGCAAGTATTTGCTTATAGTGGAATAAGCTGCTTATGCAGCGCCGCGAAAGGTTGCGGCGAATCGAAATTGCAAGAGAAGCGGAGGAAACATGAAGAAGACACTTTTGTTTGCTGCGGCAGTTGCCGCGCTGGTAGCATTCTTTGGCTGCAGCAGCTCGCCGTCTGCGACTGGTGCAGCCGGGATTGACGACACTGTCAACGGCGTTCCGGTCTGGGTTGCAAACATGAGCCTTAAGTCCAACACAGCCCACTACGAGGTAGGCTACGGCAGGGGGTCAAGCCGCGCGACCGCGCAAAAGAGAGCCGAAGCCGATGCCCGCAATAAAATCGCCATGTGGCTTGAAACCGATGTGCAGACGGTGCTCATTACTTACACGCAGGATGCTGGTATCGGCGATGAAACTGAAATGATAGAGTTTATGGAAGAAATTTCAAGGCAGACAGCAGAAGCGTCTCTTTCCGGGGCAGCAATCAAATCAGTCTATATTGACCGGGAAGGCGGCGTTTATGTTCTCATGTCGTATGATATAAACGCCCTTGCCGAAAACCTGCAAAGCCGTGTAGATTCCTATGTGCGAAACGAAAGCGCGGCCTTTGCAGAGTTCAAAGCTGATGAGGCGCTGCGGGTTTTGCTTGACGGGGAAGACTAGCCTGCCTGCGCAATTTATTTAAGGAAAATACCGTAAATTGCGGTATTTAATGGAAAAGCCGTTTCCCGTACAGGCGAAAGCAGTTTTTTTGTTTATTGCCTGTCATTTTGACCATAAGCAGAAAAATGCGCAAAGTTTTAAGTGGAGTTTTTAAGCCTTTTATGCAATAATATATGCCTATGACAGAAAAGAGGGATACCTTCGATGAGCTTGTGAAGAGCCTTGCAATTTCAGAGCGCCGCGAAATGCTTGAACGCCTTGCCGAGGTCACTGAGGCTGGCGTTGGTGCTTCCGAAATGGACTCCGAAGCGGCAAGCCCTGAAAGGACTTTGGCAGGAGCAGACGAAAAAAAAAGTAGCCTTTTAGATGAAGGGTTTCTTGTCCGCCTCTGGTTTAAGATTCTTGCCTTTTTTTCTTCGTCCACCCCTGAAGAAAAATATAATGCGCACCTTGTTGCGGACCTTGGGAAGAAGCTGTCGCAGAAATATGGCGTGTACTTTTCCTTAAACAGGAGAATGTACACGGATTCGCTGTATCAGGATTTTTCTTTTCTGGAAAACATCCGCTCTTTTTTTCTTCCCTATGCAAATGAATATGACAAACATCGCGGTGATTTTTATATCCTGCTTGCTTCTCTGGTAGCCCCTGAATCAGCCGCCGCAATTTCTTCGACGCTTGATCCATTCAGCGAATCTTACGAGACCGATGAAAAAAAAGACATACACAGTTCATTCTTAAAAAAAATGGACGGTGTCCTTGATTCGTTTTCTGCGGATGAAAAAAACAAACTCTACCAGGCTGCACAAGCTGCTGAATGGTTCTCTGCTTTTGCTTCCTTTTCTCTAAACCGGATTATTCTTCAGTTTTCGGATACAACAGGCAGGGGGCAGATGTGCCCGATAGATACAGTGACAGAAGACTTCAAAAAGCTCTGTTCAATTTTAACATCCGCTGTAAAAGTCCCCATATCCCTGATTGAAACTTTTTTTATTTTTCTGGAAAAAGATAAGATACAGGACGAGTCTTTTTCTTTCGATCAGGAGTGCACGGGCTTTGTTAAGACGGCAGCGAATAATCTTTCAGGCATTACTTCTTTTAGAAACAGGATTCCGCTGGCTGATTTTGTACGCTTTTCGATCGGCGATATTTCATGGGACCCTGACATCGAGCGGCGCGGAGAGGACTGGTTTAAGCTTTTTAAGATTGCGTGGAAAGAAAGATTTGAAAAACGCTTTGCGGAATGGATAATCCTTCGCGATAAATACGCTTTGAAAAAGCGGACGCTTGCCTTTCTTGAATGCAGGGAATTTCCTGAGCTTGAATATTCCCCGTGGGAGTATTCATGGCTAGAGCTTAAATTCCACAGGGAACCTGTTTTTCTTTTCCTAAAGGCTTTCTTTTCAGGCGTTTATCCAAGACAGATTTCAAGGGTTTTGAAAATCATTCATGCCGAGGGGGATTTTTATAAAAGAGAAAATCTAATCGAATTTACGGATGACTTTAATATATTGGAGCACGATAAACAGGATATTGCAGATTTTGAGATGCGCCTTTCTCCAAAAGGGGATTTAGGCGAAGATTTTGCGCTGGCGCTAACTGAAAAAAAAGGAACGCACAGCGGCAAGACGCGGCTGGAGCATTTGATGATAACAGTAGAAACTGAAGCCGATTCTTTATGTACAAGGACGCTTAGCGCTCTGCAGAGCATGGACGATATTCTTGGCGGCATTTTGAATGCATCGCGCGGCGGTTCATACGATACGCTTTCAAATCTGTCCGCCATTCAGGGCGTTAATAGCGAAAGCTTCCGCGCTGATCTTTCTTCTGCAAGATCAAAAATTCAAGAGTGCATCAATATTATGGCGGAGCTTTCCAAGTAAATAACGGCGGCATTTTACTGCGGCTGCCTGCCTTTTTGTGTTTCTGTTGCCGACCTGTTTACAATTGCCCGCCGCGTCGTTTCAGCGTGGCTTATAAGGCAAGAAAGAAGGGCTGTAAGCTCGGCATAGAGGCTTTTGACAAAAAAAGCGGCTTTTTTGCCTTTAGGCATTCTGGCTTTAGCTGCGCGGTCTATCCTGTTCCATGTGCTGAAAATCTGCGGAATAAAATTGATTGCAAGCGAGATTGTTAAAGCGGGGTTCAGCTTTCGCAGCGGCGGGAATATCTTTGCGATGGCTTCTTGGAGCTGTTCAAAGGCGGCTTTAATTTGAAGAGATGATGTCGTTTCAAAGAAAATCATTGCGGAAAGGGCGCCCATAAAAAAGCGGTATATATAGAGCAGCGCGTCTGCAATACGGTCGGTGTGAATAAATAAAATTTTGAAGCCTTCGTTTTCCTGCAAAGCAGGCGAAGCAACTGAAAAAACCCTGAATACAGCGTAGAGCGCACCGAGCGCCAAGATAAAGGAAAGCTTTTTTAAGTCCCTAACTTTAATTTTTGCGGCAACAAATGACGCAGCGATTATAACACCGCAGAAAAGCTGAATAATAACTTCCGCAGCCCTTGAATGCGGCTTTGCGAAAAGCGCGATGCATATAACAAACTGTGCTGCAAGTTTTACAATGGCGGGTATCTTGTGCAGAGGCGTGTCAGCCTTTCTGTATGAAAAGAGCGGGGAAGTCATTTCCAGAGCATGTCCCTGACTGATTCGTATTTTGCCCTCGGATTCCTGATTCCGAACTGCTCAAGGTCAAGTTTTACTCCTTCTTCGGGTGTTCCGTCAAATTGAATCCTCCCCTTGTCCAGTACAATAAAGCGGTTTGCGAGGGCCAGAACTTTTTCGATTTCGTGTGTAAGCACAATGACGGTGCGGCTGTCCGCTTTTAGCTTTTCAAGGATTGCGCACACCTGCCTGATGCCCGGCCAGTCAAGATTGGCGAACGGCTCATCAAAAATCACGATGGAGCGGTTAAGCGCAAGAATGGATGCCACAGCAAGCCTTCGCTTTTCTCCACCGGACATAAGCCGCGCTGGAAAATCTTTTTTTTCCAGAAGCCCGCAAGCGTCAAGCGTTTTCTCTGCCCTTGCTGCAACTTGAGCTTTCGGGCAGCCTGATGCCTTTAGTCCAAACTGCACGTCTTCTTCCGGCGTTTCGCCTAAAATCTGCGCGTCCGCATCCTGAAAGACAAGGCCGGGCTTTTCCAGATTAGCTTCATCGTGTATTGTTGCGCTGCCTGAATCAGGCTTGTCAAGGCCTGCGATTATGGACATTAAAAGAGTTTTCCCTGAACCGTTTGCCCCTGCTATAACAAGAAAGTCCCCGCGGAAAACCGAAAGCGAAATATTGTCCAGCGCCTTAAATTCTTTCCCGTCAGGAAAAGTTTTGAACGCTTTTGTAACGGAAGAAACTTTAACCGCAAGCTCTTTTCCGCCGCATTCTGCTGTTTCTGTATCCTGCATGATTTCAGCGTCAGCTTCTGTATCTTGCAATTACGGTTCTGAATTTCTTTGCAATCGGGATTCCCGCAATGAGCTTTATAATTGTGCCAGGAATAAAAGGCGCGATTGCCAGCGCCCACACGCTTTCGCCCGGAAAAAGCATTGCATAGCGCAAAGCGCCTGCCGCGAAAATGACTGCCATTGACGCGACTGCCGCCAGCGCAATCCTAAGCCAAGAAACGTTCTCTTTTGTGCCCGCGATAAGCCCCGCCGCCAAAGCGCCAAGCAGGTAGCCGATAAGAAAGCCGCCTGTAGGTCCTTGCGTGATAACTGCAAGCCCGCCCACGCCCCTAAAAACAGGGAGGCCTATAGAGCCGAGAAGAAGAAAAATAAGCACGGCGGCTGTTCCGTACAGGGGTCCGAGAATAAGCCCCGAAAGCATTGCAAGCATATCTTGAATGACAATCGGAATAAGACCCGGGATTGGAATCTGTATAAAGCATCCAGCGCAGATAAGCGCTGCAAAAAGCGCTGTCAGCACAGCGCCAGATTTGACTGTATCTTTCATTCGCAAAATGTAGCAAATAGGAGCGCAAAAGTCAATAAAAGCGGCGGGGACAGGAGACTGCGAACAAAAAGCTGGCATATTTTGCCATAACATGGTATTATAGCCTGCTGATTCTGCCGACTAGGATATTTTATGCAGCAACTTCAGTTTTTACCGGGGAAGCCTCTGCCGCTTGGCGCTTCCGTGCTTTCAGACGGGGTGAACTTCAGCGTCTTTTCCCGAGGCGGTGTCGATGTTGTCCTTGAACTCTTTGAAGGCGCTTTTGACGGTGAGCCCTCTCTTTCTTATCACCTTGACCCTGACGTGAACCGCACGGGAGACATCTGGCACGTTTTCGTAAAAGGGCTCAAGAAAGACGCGCTTTACCTTTATAGGGTTGACGGGCCTTTTTACCCTAGCGAGGGCTTGCGCTTTAACGCCAACAATTACCTGATTGACCCCTACGCTAAGGCGGTTTACGGTGCTTCTCTTTTTGCCTCCTTAAGGAAAAGCAGCTGGAAAAAGCCCGCCTTTGACCCCGACCTTGTCTATAGGTCGGCGTACTCGGCAGAAGGCTTCCCTAAGTGCGTTGTTGTTGACGATGACGGCTTTGACTGGCAGGGGGACGCTCCGCTTAACTATCCTTTGCGCACGGCGATTATCTACGAGGCTCATGTCCGCGGGCTTACCGCGCACCCTTCGGGCGGCTTTGCTGACCCTGGCACTTATCGCGCGGTAATTGAAGCAATTCCTTACCTTAAAGAGCTTGGCATTACAAGCCTTGAGCTTCTTCCCGTAAACGAGTTTGATGAAAACGAAAGCGAAAGAAAAAACCCGCGCACGGGCTCGCCTCTTAAAAATTACTGGGGATACAGCACGATGGCGTTTTTCGCGCCGAAGATGACGTACTCAGCAAAGCAGGGGGGAGCTGCGCACGTGAATGAGTTTAAGGAAATGGTGCGCGAGCTCCACAAGGCGGGGATAGAGGTTATCCTTGACATTGTCTTTAACCACACTGCGGAAGGCAACGAGCGGGGAGTAACGTTTTCTTTCCGCGGCTTTGACAATGCTGTCTATTATATGCTTGAAGACAACAGGCGCTATTACCGCAATTATTCGGGCTGCGGAAACACCTTTAACTGCAACCACCCCGTGTGCAGAGCGTTTATTCTTGACTGCCTGCGCTATTGGGTGTGCGAAATGCACGTTGACGGCTTCCGCTTTGACCTAGGCTCAATCCTTGCGCGCGGGCGCACAGGCGAAATCCTGCGAAACCCGCCGCTTCTTGAAAGCATCGCGGAAGACCCAGTCCTAGCTAATACCAAGATTATTGCGGAAGCGTGGGACGCGGCTGGCGCGTATCAGGTGGGCTCGTTTCCCGGCGGAAGATGGGCTGAATGGAACGACCGCTTTAGGGATGATGTGCGCCGCTTCTGGCGAGGCGACGCGGGTGCTGTCTTTCAGTTTGCTACAAGAATGGCGGGTTCCTCTGACCTTTACATGCAAAGCGGGAGGAAGCCGTATCACTCCATCAATTTTGTAACCTGCCACGACGGGTTTACGCTTAACGACCTTGTTTCTTACAACGGCAAGCACAATGACGAAAACGGGGAGTCAAACCGCGACGGGAGCGACAATAACATAAGCTATAACTACGGCTTTGAAGGTCCTGCGGAAAACCCCGAAATAGAGGCGGTGCGGGAGCGGCAAATCCGCAACTTTTTCTGCTCCCTTTTGCTTGCAATCGGCACGCCGATGCTCCTGATGGGAGACGAAATAAGACGCACTCAAGGCGGGAACAACAACGCCTACTGCCACGACTCTGAAATATCTTGGCTTGACTGGTCGCTAAAGGAGAAGAACGCAGGCCTTTTTCGCTTTGTCAGGCTCCTTATTGAGTTTAGAAAAAGACATGCGGTTTTTACGCGCACCGACTTCTTTAAGGGAAAGAACCTCAACGTGCGCGGGCTTTCCTCCGATATTCTGTGGTTTTCTTCTTCAGGGAAACCTGAAAACTGGGAAAGCCCCGACAATTTTATAGCTTATCTTCTTGTAGGAAGCTCCGCCGCAACAATGGCGGAATTTGATGATAACGATATCTTTATACTGTGCAACGGAACGGCGAAAGACGTTACTGCCACAATTCCTCCCCCGTCTGAAGGGAAAAGCTGGTACAGGGTAATAGACACTTCGCGCCCCTCGCCTGCAGACATTCTAGAGAAGGATTGCGAGGAGCCACTTGAAAGCCAAAAGAAGTATGTAGTCCTTTCGCACAGCACAGTTGTATTTATTTCCAAAATTGCGCTAGAATAGTTCAAGATTGGCGAATAACGGGATGAGTCCCGTCTCGCACTTTCTATATATAAAGGAAGCAAGATGAAATTTGATAGGGATCGGTTTAGAAGCGCCATTGAAGGGCGGCTTGGGCGGCAATACGGCAAGAGCATAGAGGAGGCGACAAAGCACGACATTTACGACGCGGTTGTCTCTTCCGTTATGGACATTGTGCAGCCAAACTGGGTTCACTGCAAAAAGGTGTGCCGCGAGAACAAGGTTCGTCAAATGTATTACCTTTCGGCGGAGTTCCTTATGGGGAGGATGCTCAGCAACAACCTCATCAATTTAGGCATTTACGACGGCGTCTGCTCAGTCCTAAAGGAGTTTGGCATTGACTACAATGTGTTGGAAGAGGAGGAGACTGACGCGGGGCTTGGCAACGGTGGTCTTGGCCGTCTCGCGGCGTGCTTTCTCGATTCTCTTGCAACGCTTGAGTATCCGGGGCACGGCTACGGCATTCGCTACAAGTACGGAATGTTTGAGCAGCGAATTGAAAACGGCTATCAGGTGGAATACCCCGACAACTGGCTTCAATACCGCGACCCGTGGGAAACGCGCCGCGCTGACCTTGCGGTAAAGGTGCTTTTTGGCGGAAATGTTGTTTCAGAGCAGCAGCCCGGTGGCCGCACGGTTTTTAAGGTTGTTGACGCGGAGGAGATTGTCGCAACGCCTTACGATATGCCGATTATCGGTTTTGACTCTAAGGTTGTAAATCACTTAAGGCTTTGGGAAGCCTCCTCCGAGAACGGCTTTGACTTGCAGCTTTTTAACGACATGAACTACAGCCAGGCTGTAGAAAAGCAGAACAGGGCAGAAGACATTTCCCGTGTGCTATATCCCAACGACTCAGGACCTTCGGGAAAAACCTTGCGGCTAAAGCAGCAGTACTTCTTTGTTTCGGCAAGCCTTCAAGACTTGGTCGCGGCATACAAGCGAGAGATCGGGGATGACTTGACTCGCTTTGCCGAATACAACGTTATTCAGCTT
This sequence comes from uncultured Treponemataceae bacterium, assembly GCA_964509415.1. Classification (GTDB taxonomy): domain Bacteria; phylum Spirochaetota; class Spirochaetia; order Treponematales; family Treponemataceae; genus Avitreponema. The sequence goes on along the minus strand of CAZDXD010000010.1, from coordinate 1,999 downwards.
AACGATACGCATCCTGTTATTGCTATCCCTGAGCTTATGCGCATACTAATGGATGAAAATGGCTTTGGCTGGGATGACGCATGGCAGGTTACAACAAAGACATTTGCTTACACTAACCACACGATTTTGGCAGAGGCGCTGGAAAAATGGCCGATTGACATTATCGAGAAGCTTTTGCCGCGCATTTACCAGATTATAACGGAAATCAACAGGAGATTTTGCGACACCTTGCGCGAGAAGTTTCCCGGTGACTGGGAGAAGCAGCAGCGCATGTCGATTGTGGGCGGCGGCGTTGTCAAAATGGCGTGGCTCGCGATTGCAGGCTGCTTCAGCGTGAACGGCGTTGCGGCGCTGCACACTGAAATTCTTAAAAACGTTGAGCTTGCCGACTGGAACGAGCTTTTCCCTAAAAAGTTTAACAATAAGACAAACGGCGTAACGCAGCGTCGCTGGCTTGCCTGTGCCAATCCCTCCCTCGCGGACTTTATTACAAAGCGCACAGGCGCGGGTTGGGAAAAAGACCTTTATATGCTCAAAACGTTAGAAAAATACGCTGACGATAAAGCCTCGCTTGACGAGTTTATGAGCATTAAGCGGTCAAACAAGGAGCGTCTTGCACGCTTTCTTAAAGAAGATCAGAATGTCTTTATTGACCCCGATTCCATCTTTGACGTGCAGATAAAGCGCCTTCATGAATACAAGCGGCAGCTTCTTAATGTTCTGCATATTATGTACCTTTATAACCGCATTATTGCAGATTCTTCATATGACCCTTACCCGCGGACGTTTGTCTTTGGTGCGAAAGCAGCATCAGGCTACAGGCGGGCGAAAAACATTATCAAGCTGATTAACACCGTGGCGGACCGCGTGAATAACGATTACCGCGTCAAGGGCAGGCTTCGCGTTGTGTTTATCCCGAATTACAGGGTGTCCCTCGCAGAAAAGATTTTCCCCGCGTCTGATGTTTCAGAGCAAATTTCCACCGCAGGCAAGGAGGCTTCGGGCACGGGCAACATGAAGTTCATGCTTAACGGAGCGGTTACGCTTGGCACTATGGACGGCGCGAATATCGAAATTGCGGCGGAAGCCGGCGCGGAAAACATTTTTATTTTCGGGCTTACTGCGGAAGAAATACAAAAGATAGAAGCTGAACATACATACAACCCGCAAGACTACCTTGCCCGCAATCAGAAACTTGCCGAGACGCTTTCGCAGCTTGTAGACGGCACATTCAGCGCATCGGACCAAGCAGTATTCAGAGAGCTTTATGACTCGCTTGTCTACGGGATTGAAGGGCAGCGTCCCGACGTGTTCTATGTGCTTGCCGACTTTGACGCATACGCCGAAGCGCACGAGAAAATCCTTGAAGCGTACTCTGACAAGTACCGCTGGGCAAAGATGGCGCTGCTTAATGTGGCACGAGCGGGCAAGTTCAGCTCTGACAGGACGATTGAGGAATATGTCCGCGATATATGGAAGCTAAAAAAGCTTTCCATTACATGATTCAATAAAAAACGCTTTTGCGTTCTTTAATAAAACCAAGAAGGAGAACAAACTATGGCAAACGCTTATGTTTCGGAAGTTCTTGCCCAAGTGAAGGCGCGTAATGCGCATGAGAGCGAATTTCTTCAGGCTGTCGAGGAAGTCCTCGAAACCCTTGAGCCCGTTGTCAGTCGCCGCCCTGATTTGCAGGAAAACGCTATCTTAGAGCGGATTGTAGAGCCTGAGCGCGTGATTATGTTCCGCGTTCCGTGGGTTGACGACAGCGGCAAAATCCGCGTAAACCGCGGCTACCGTGTTCAGTTCAACAGCGCGATAGGTCCTTACAAGGGCGGCTTGCGCTTTCACCCGTCCGTGAACCTTTCCATCTTGAAGTTCTTGGGCTTCGAGCAGATTTTCAAGAATAGCCTGACAACGCTTCCAATGGGCGGTGGCAAGGGCGGTTCCGACTTTGACCCGCACGGAAAGTCCGACGGCGAAGTTATGCGCTTTTGCCAGA
>CAZDXD010000009.1:0-21617 GCA_964509415.1 uncultured Treponemataceae bacterium | reverse complement strand
TATTTGTGCGTATATGCCTTCAGCGCTCAGCCGGAAAATCATAATAGGCAAGCGTCTCTTCTATGCCATTTTCCACTGTCTTTGCAGCCTCATTTGCCTGTACGATGTTCGCAAACACGGTGTGTTTCCTCCTATAGATTTGTCGTCTTTTCTATTCTAACAGAGGCTGCACTGCTATCTCTTTTTTCGTACACTCGAATTTGCGAAAGATATTATACGTTATCATGGCGGTAATTCAGACACGCATATTGCAATATGAGTATCGCACATATGGGTGGCAGGCAGATCGGACGGGACATGACCTGTCAGCGTATAAAATTGGTCATGACCGGCGCTTCGTTTGAAGCGGGAAGCCCGTATTTTTCCTTGCCGAGCGCGATGCTCTTGATGAGGAACGCCATGTTCCGCCCTAGTGCGCGCATTACCTGCATTCCCTCAATGTCCTGCGCGGCTTCTCCCGGCACGCGGCCGTGCACGCTGTTCCAGTAGCGGCTTGAGACTACGGGCATTCCGCTGATGGTAAAGAACTTGTTCAGCTCATCGAAAGTCGAAGAACAGCCGCCGCGCCTTGCGACAACTACGGACGCGCCTGTCTTCATTGTCTTGTCAAAGCGGGTGCTGTAAAAAAGCCTTGTAAGCAGGGCGATGAGCGTCGCGTTTGCCGACGCGTAATAAACCGGCGTGCCGGCGACAAGCCCATCTGCTTCCGCGAATTTCGGCGCAACCTCGTTCACAATATCGTCAATGCTGCACTTGCCGTTTTGCTTGCAGTATCCGCAGGCAATGCAGCCGGGGATTGCCTTGTTTCCCGCGTGCACGGTCTCTGTTTCAATGCCGCCTTCCTCTAGCGTTTTCGCGACCTCCGCAAGGGCTGCAGCGGTGTTTCCGTTTGCCTTGGGGCTGCCGTTGATAATCAGGACTTTCATGATTTTCTCCTTTCGGCTAGTTTTAGGGTATTGTCTAATTTTACAGCATTGCTATCTGCTTATCAACTTCCGCTAAACTCCCTTGCGACCCCTCGCGCTTTTGTGCTAAAGTAGACGAGCCTCTTAAAACGGGAGTTCCCATGACAAAATACGTATTCATCACGGGCGGCGTTGTCTCTTCTTTGGGAAAAGGAATTGCCGCCGCGTCGCTCGGCCTTATTCTTAAAAGCCGAGGGCTTAAAGTCTTAAATCAAAAGTTTGACCCCTATCTTAACATTGACCCGGGAACGATGAATCCGTATCAGCACGGCGAGGTCTTTGTAACGGAGGACGGCGCGGAAACAGACCTTGACTTAGGCCACTACGAGCGCTTTACAGACGTTAATCTTTCGCAGAGCAGCAACACGACGGCGGGGCGCGTTTATCTTGCAATTCTGAACCGCGAGCGGGAAGGCGGCTATCACGGCGGCACCGTGCAGGTTATTCCAAACGTTACAGACGAAATCCGCCGCCGCGTGCTTGCGCCGGGCGAGGAGGCGGGCGCGGACGTTGTTATTACGGAAATCGGCGGCACTGTAGGCGACATCGAATCCCTTCCGTTTATAGAGGCAATCAGGCAGATTAAGCGGCAGGTCGGCGTGCAAAACTGCGCGTATATTCACCTAACGCTTTTGCCGTACCTAAAGCAAGCGCATGAGCTAAAGTCAAAGCCAACTCAGCACTCCGTGAAGGAGCTGCAGGGGCTGGGCATTCAGCCTGACATTGTAATGGTGCGCACGGAGGTGCCGCTTGATGCCGGCATTCGCGCTAAACTTTCGCTCTTTTGCGATGTTGAGCCTTCTTCGATTATTCAAAACATGGATGCAAGCTCGATTTACGATGTTCCTCTAATGATGGAAAAGGAGGGATTAGGCAAAGCTGTTTGCAAGGCGCTTAATATGGAAGATACTCCCTCGCATCTAGAAGAATGGGAGGCAATGGTTGACCGCTACAATCACCCTGAGCGCAGCGTGAAAATCGCGCTTGTGGGCAAGTATGTCAAGTTGCGCGATGCCTATCTTTCGGTGGCGGAGGCCCTTGTGCACGGAGGAATTAGCAACAGCGCGGAGGTCGAAATAGACTGGGTGGATGCCGAGGCAATCGCCTCAGCTGGAGAGGCAAAGGAGCGGCTAAAAGACGCGGACGGCATTATTGTGCCGGGCGGCTTTGGAAACCGCGGCATAGACGGCATGATTTTTGCGGCGGAGTACGCGCGCACATCGGGCGTGCCCTACTTTGGCATTTGCCTTGGAATGCAGATTATGGTTACAGAATTTGCAAGAAACGTGCTCAGGCTAAAGGGGGCGGCTTCCACCGAGTTTGACAAGGACACGCCCTTCCCAGTGATTGACTTAATGCCTGACCAAAATGGCGTTATGTTGGGCGGCACGCTGCGCCTTGGGCGATACGCCTGCGCTCTTTCTTCTGGGAGCCTTGCCGAAAGCGCATACGGCTCATCTGAAGTGTTTGAGCGGCACCGCCACCGCTACGAATTTAACAATGCTTACAGGGAAAAGTTTGCCGCCGCGGGGCTAATGCCTGTAGGCATAAACCTTGAGCGCGACCTTGTAGAAATTGTAGAGCTTAAAGGTCATCCTTGGATGATAGGCGTTCAGTTTCACCCTGAATTTAAGTCAAGGCCTAATCGCCCGCATCCCCTCTTCCGCGAGTTTATACGTGCTTCTCTTTCTTCGCCTTCGTATTCAGATTTTGCAGAAAGCGCGGGCGAATCTGTCGGAACAGCCGGGGTTACTCACGGACTCTGATTATAGCAAATGAGGTTTTTGTGTTCTTAAAAAGTCTTGAGATTTTTGGCTTTAAGTCTTTTGCTGACCGCACGCGCATTGAGTTTGCGGACGGCATAACCGCGCTTTTAGGACCTAACGGCTGTGGCAAAAGCAATGTTGTTGATGCCATTAAATGGGTAATAGGCGAGCAGGGGGCCAAGTCTCTGCGCGCCGAAAAGATGGAAAACGTTATCTTTGCCGGCACGGAAAACAGAAAGCCTCTTAATGTCGCCGAAGTTACTCTTGCTATTTCTGATGAGAACGGGCTTCTTAATCTTGGCTTAACCGAAATTACAATAAAGCGCCGCCTCTATCGATCGGGCGAAAGCGAGTACTTTATTAACGGAAAGTCCGTAAAGCTGAAAGAAATCAGAGAGCTTTTCTGGGATACGGGCGTGGGCAAGGCGGCGTATTCCGTTATGGAGCAGGGAAAGATTGACCAGATTCTTTCTAGCCGCCCGGAGGAAAGGCGCTATCTTTTTGAAGAAGCGGCGGGCATTACTCGCTTTAAGGCGCGCCGCGCGGCTGCCGAGAGGGACCTTGAACGCACCGAAAGCTATATGCAGCAAAGCGAGGTAGTTCTCTCGGAGGTTAAGCGCGAATACGATACGCTTAAAAAGCAGGCGGAAGAAACCGACAAGTTCCGCTCGCTTAGGAAAGAAGAGTTTGAAGCCGAGCTTGACATGAGTCTTCTGCGCCTAAAAAACCTTATCCAAGAGAGGGATCACCGCGCCGCGTCGCTTGAAGAAAGCCGAAAAAGACGTGAGCAGTTAAAGGAAGAAATTGACGGAATTGCCGCCTCTTTAGAAGAGAACGTGAGCCGCATGAACGACATGGAAAAGCGCCTGAACGGCTATACGGCAGAGGCTATGGAGTTGCAGGCTTCCAAGACCGGCAAGGTGGAGCTTTCCCGCCACCTTTCGGCGCGCAAAACGGAGCTAAAAACGCAAGTATCGCAGCTTGAAGCAAGGCTCTCCGGGCTAAACGAGAGCATTGCTTCTTTAGAGGAGGATGCGGCTGAGCAGGACGTTGCCGCGCGAAACCTCGTAGCTCAGCTTAAAGACACCGAAAACAACATAGCTTCCTTTGAGGAAGCTGTGCAGACGGCTTCGGGGCGCATCACCGTAAACGATAGCGAAGCCGAGCGCCTAGAAAAGGAAATTGCCGACCTTGAAAAGCGGCGCAATGAGTGCGGCACGAAGCTTCAGGCGATTACCGAAGACATTGTAACCGAGCTTGACGCGCGCCTAAAGGACGCGGGCTATTCTTCATCGGCGCACAAGAGGGCAGAGGAGGAGGCTGCAGGAATAGTTGCCCGCATTAAGGCTGCGGTTGCAAGCAAAAAAAGCCTTTTAGCTGACTTTGCGCGGAGTTCTTCGGCAGAGAGCCTTACCCAACTTAGTGCGGCGGCTGTTGATTCCTTGACGGAGGTTGAGGCGCTGCTCACGCAGCTTGACGGGGCTTTAGAAAACCTAAAGAAAGCCTCGCCCGCCTTTTTGGATGAGTTTCTCTCTCCCGAAGGCATTATTACCAAAAAGCGAGCCATTGACACAGAGATATTGCAAAACCGCAATCTTTGCGAACAAAAGCGGGAGCTAATAGCGGAGCTGCGGGGGGAAAGCGTCGAGCTTTCTAAAAAGATTGAAGGCTACCGCGCGACGCTGCAGGACCTGCGCTTAAGCCGCGTGAAGATGGAGGAGCAAGTTAGCTCTGCCGAAGAGAAGGCGCGCCTTATTCGCAGGGAGCTTGCCTCGCAGGAGGGGCAACTCCGTCAGTTAGAAAACGAGATTTACACAAGCCAAAAAAACCTAGAGGATGTGAACTCACAAATAGAAGATGTGGAGTCGGAGCTTGCAGAAATTGAACACAAGGGAGCGGCGCTTGCAGAACAGATTGACAGTCTTAACCGCGAGCTACAGTCGGGCACAAGCGACGTCTCTGGGAGGAAGGGAAGGCTTAAAGAGCTGAACGATGCGCTTGCAAAAGAGCAAAGCCGCGCAGAAAAACTCCACTTGGATGCGACTATCTCTGAAAACGAAATCCGCAATGTGCGCGAGAACTTCCGCGAAAGACATTCCCGCGATCTTATTGAATTTGAAGAGCGCATGGGCACATTAACGGCGCAGCCTTCGGAGCTTCGCGAAAAGCTTAACTCTGCGCGGGAAGGGCTTAAAAAGCTCGGCAGCGTAAACCTTCAGGCACCGGAACAGTTTGAGGACGCAAAAGAGCGCTTTTTGTTTCTTTCGGAGCAGCTTGAAGACCTAAAAAAGGCAAGGGAAGACCTTGTGCTTGTTACGGAAGAAATCCGCGCGGAATCGGCGGAGCTCTTTTTGGGCGCTTACAACAAAATAAAGAAGAATTTTCACAATATGTTCCGCCGCCTTTTTGGGGGAGGGCGCGCCGAGCTTAGGCTTGTTGACCCCGAAAACGTGCTTGAATCGGGCATTGAGATTTTTGCGCAGCCGCCGGGCAAAAAGCTAGAGAACATCAGCCTTCTTTCCGGCGGCGAGAAGTCCATGACGGCCGTTGCCCTCCTTTTTGCAACGTACATGGTAAAGCCCTCGCCTTTCTGCCTTTTGGACGAAATTGACGCAGCCCTCGATGACCAAAACGTTTCTCGCTTTGTAACCATGCTTCACGAGTTTGCCAGCGCCAGCCAGTACATTGTTATTACGCACAACAAAAAGACGGCAGTAAGCGCGGGCACGGCGCTCGGCATTACAATGCAAGAGTCAGGCGTTTCGCAGCTTATCACCATTAAATATAAGGACTTTGTAGACTATTCTGCGGACTCTGCCTTGCCAGAGGGGAAGGGGGATTTTGTGGAGGAGGATGTACCGTTAGAAGAGGGCGTTGTGCTCCCCGCGCGGCCTGAGCGCTATGCCCACAAGGGGGCGGCTCAAGCTGTCCCGCAGTCTGCAAAAGCCGGCGCGGATGCATCAGGGAGAGCTGGTGATTGATGGCAATCAATATAGAGGAAATTAAGGATTTTATCCGCGGACACGCAAAGGTTTTTATCCTCTCGGCGGCGATTGTTCTTGTTTGCCTGTTGCTGGTTATTGTTGCTTTGCTTGCCTTTTCCGGAAGGTCGGCAAAGGAGGAAAATGCCGTTACCGCTCCGAATGCGCTCGCCATTCCGCCTGAAGAGTTTTTCTTTCCTGATGAACCCCTGCCTCTTCCGGGCATTCAGCTTTCAAGGGAAAGCACGCCTTCTTGGAGCGAAGAAGAGGCTTCCCGCTGGTTTATTCCGCCATCTAAAGGCGATTTGGACGAGCTTCGCTTTCTGGGAGAGGAAAGCGTTACTCGCCTTTTGGAGCAAGTTCCTTGAAAACGTTTTTTTTGCTTTTATCTGTTGCAGTCTTTTCTCTTTTTTCTTGCGCCTCCGTTCAGGACAAAGCCGATTCAGAGCTCGTTCAGGCGGAGATTTCCGATACGGAAGATATTTCCGGCATGGGAGAAAAAGCGAGCGGCGAAGCTGAAACAAGCGCTGATTTCGCGCAGGAGAGCGCAGAAGACGTTGTGATTGTGGAGGATGCCGCGCACGAAGCCGAGCAAAGACCCTCGGTACATCGCGCCGCCCCCTACAGCAATAGAAGACCCCGCCCCATGCCACCTACGGAGCCGCTGCCACTTGCAGAAAGAGCCGCCGCGCAGGAGGAGGCTTTAAGCGAGGAAGAAAGCTCTCAAGTGCCTGATGACTTGAGCGAGTCTCCCGAAGAAGAGCCGCCTCCGCCTAAGCCGACAGTTTTAGATGCGCCAGAAATAGAAACAGAAGCCGCTGAAACGGAACCGGAAGAAGCTCTCTTGCCTGCGGGCGCCGCGCTTTCAGTTTCAGACGAGCCGGAAATGGAAGCGGAAGAAGCTGAAGCGGAACCGGAAGAAGCGCTTTTGCCTGCGAGTGCCACGCTTTCAGTTTCAGACGAGCCGGAAATGGAAATAAAAGACGCTTTAGACAATGAGCAGCTTTTTATGCAGCCCGCGCCTTTCGATGAGGAAGCTACGCTTGAAGAAGAGGAGAGCGAGATGCCAGAAGAAGACGGCGAGCCCCTCGAAGAAGAACCACCTCCGCCCGAACCTTCCCGCGCTGTTTCTCTTTCCGCAGGGCAAAATCTTGAAGTGTGGTATCCGGGTCAGGGCTGGGTATTTTCCGGTTTCCGCGAAAGCTCCGTACCCGGTGGCATGGCTTTTAGCTCGCGCCGCTTTGAAAACCGCGACACAATTTTTCTCTTCCGCGCTTTACAGCCCGGCACTTATATCCTTGATTTTTCAAGGTTTGATGTTCTTACCGGCGGGTATATCGAGGATTCTTTAAGGGCAGAAGTTTTTCCGGATGGCGCTGTTCCTCTTTCTGAGACGCAGGCTTTTGTAAAATCTGGTGTTGTGCGCGCTCCTGATTACGAAGGCGTAAGAATAAGGGCTGTTCCGCAGGAGATGCCGGAGGAAGATGAAAGCGAAAGCGAAGCAGATGACGAAATAATAGATGAGCCTTCCGTTATAATTGCGCCTGCAAGGGCGGAGCCGACAGCAAGCGATGAACCGCCTGCACAAACCGCCTTTTCTTCAGACGAGCCTCGTGCTGTTTCCGCTGGCGATGCGCCGCAGGAAGAAAGCGAAACTTTAGCGGAAGCCTCTTTTATAGCGGAGGGAGAAGAAGAGCGGGAAAGCACAGCAGCGCAAGAAGGCGCGGAGTCCTCTGCGCAAGACTCTTCCCTTGTGCCACTCTCCGAAAGCACGGCAGCCTTGAATGAAATCCGTGCGATGATAGAAGCAGGAGAGATTGACGGGGCTCTCTCCGCGCTTGACAGTTTTTTTGCTGACTACGCGATGGACACTGACGAAGCGCTTTTTCTTCTGGGGCAGGCATACGAAGCAGACAGCCCGCGGCGCGACATGCGCAGGGCACTTTCGGCCTATGAAACGCTTACTCAAACCTACCCCTTAAGCCGCTTCTGGCAGGCGGCGGACGGGCGAATCCGCTATATCCGCAGGTTTTACTTTGACATGCGTTGACTTTGCCCCCGATGTTTGCTATTATCGCTTCCTAACCGCATGATTTTTAAGTTGTTTTAGTCGGGCAATAGCGCAGGTGGTTAGCGTGCAAGTCTGGGGGACTTGAGGTCCCCGGTTCAAATCCGGGTTGCCCGACTAAAATAATTTTTCCTGTGCCGCCAATACCTTCTAGGGCAAAGCAAGAAGCGAGGTTAGTTGTCTAGCAAATTAAAACACTAACTTGCTTGCAACTCCGCGCCGTTTTTTGCATTATGTGGGGGTGAAATCGATTGTTTCATGGAATGTAAACGGCATTCGCGCGGCAGAAAAAAAAGGCTTTTCGGCATGGTTAAAGGCTGAACTGCCTGATATCCTCTGCCTACAGGAAACAAAAGCCGAAAAGAAGCAGCTTCCGCCCGCGCTCACCGCGCCGGAATTTCAAGGCGGCGTAAAGTACAAAACTTGGTGGTTTTCCGCAGAAAAGAAGGGATATTCCGGCACGGCGCTTTTTTCGCGCGAGGAGCCGCTTGCCGTTGAGCCCTTGGGCGCTGCGGAGTTTGACGTTGAAGGCCGCGTTGCCATAGCTCACTTTGACGGCTTTTCGGTTATTTCGGCTTATTTTCCCAATTCGCAAGAAGGCGGCGCTCGCCTTTCGTATAAACTTGAGTTTTGCGCCGCAATCAAGGAATACTGCGACAGCCTCGTCTCAAAGGGGCGCGACATTATCCTCTGCGGCGACTACAACATCGCGCACAAGCCAATCGACCTTGCAAACCCGCAAAGCAACGAGAAAAATCCCGGCTATCTCCCCGAAGAGCGAGCGTGGATGGATAGCTTTATCGCCGGCGGGTACGTTGACACCTTCAGGACGTTTTGTGCGGAGCCCGGAATGTACAGCTGGTGGAGCTACCGCTTTAATGCGCGGGAAAAGAACATCGGCTGGCGCATTGACTATCACTGCGTAAATCCGCAGCTTATGCCAAAGGTAGAAAGCTCATGTATTTTAAGCGATGTGTACGGCTCGGACCATTGCCCTGTCAAGCTAGTACTCAAATGAGACCTAAGCACAACGCGCCCGCCAGCCAAACGACAAGCGGCTAGTCATCGAATTTCTGACCGAGAAACCTCCCCGCGCTGTCAAAGTACATTTCCATTCTATTGGCGAGCTTTAGCTCATAGCCGCGCCATTCCTTTTCGGCCTTGATTATCGGCACATTCGGATAGGCTTGCGCGGTGTAATCTGCAATCGCCTGCGGCAAAACCCCCGCGGGAACGCCCGTGTAAGACTTGATTTCCTGCCAGTCGCCGCTGCCCGAAAACTGGATTTCCGTCCCGTCGTTAAGCTGAACCTCGTACTCATTAAAGTCGGCTTCGGCAAACTGCGCTGTCCTTCCGGGGAAATGCTCAGCTATTAGAGCCTTTGCCGCCTGCGGAATGCTGTCAACAGGCACAATCCTGTCCGCAAAAAGAGCAGCCGCCGCAACCGCCGCCATTATCGCTATCATCACTGCCTTTTTCATAAAAACCTCCTCTAACTCTAAACTTTGAAATATGGCTAGTCGTCGAATTTTTGCCCCAAAAGCCGGCCGTCAAGGTCAAAGTACATTCGCATTCTATTGCCAAGCCGCAGCTCGTAGCCTTGCCACTTTTTCTCGGCGCGCGTTATCGGCACGTTAGGATAAAACTCATTGACGGATGAGACCGCCCCTTGCGGCAAGACTGAAAGCGGCACGCCCGCGTATGACTTGATGTCGAGCCACTCCCCGTCCGTTGTAAAGCCGATTTCCGTCCCATCGCTTAAAGCCACCTTGCAAATGCGGGAATTGCCGCCTGCAAAATTCACTGTCCTATCCGGAAAGTGCTCGGCGATAAAGTCCCGCGCGGCCTGCGGAATGCTCTCCTGTGGCACGGGTCCAAACCTGCCGTAACGTCCGCGGTCATCACCGCCGGGTCGGTCATGCATGTCGCGCCAATTATGTTCGCCGCGCCAGCGGCCATCATCGCGCCAGCTATGCCCGCCATGCGCAAAAAGCGCCGCCGCCGCAATCGCCACCATCATCACTATCGTCAAAGCCTTTTTCATAAAAAACCTCCTAAAAAAGCTATTCTTGCCCTAATATACCTGCTTCGGGCTTCCTGAACATTAAAAGAGGCTTAAAGCATAATTAGAAAATAGCGTTATATAAATTAAAAGTCACTTTAAGCCTTTACAGCCTTATGTGGATTGCAGTGCCCTTGCCAAGCTCGCTTTCCGCTGATATTTCCGCGCCGATGTTCTCCGCAACGGCTTTTGCAATCGCAAGGCCAATCCCTGCGCCGCCGCAGCTCCTATTCCTTGACTTGTCCGCACGGTAAAAGCTTTCAAAAATGTGCGGCAGGTCTTCCGGCGCAATCCCTATGCCGTTGTCCCGCACGGAAAGCCCGTTGCCGTCAAGCTCTATTTCAATTTCAGGCTTTTCGCTGTCGTTATACTGAATGCCGTTCTTGATGACAATGCGCAAAATTTCCTTTAGGCTTTCGGCATCCGTTTCAATTTCAGCTTCCGGGGCAACGCTTATTTTGATTTCCGCGCAGGGTTCAATCAGCGCAAAGTCTTCTTTTATAGAGCGCAGGAACTCTTCGACGTTTATCTTCCTTTTTGACGGAACCGCCGCCTGCGGATTTTGCACCCTGTTCAGCATGAGTAGCTGTTCCGCAATAACCGCCATAGACCTTGCCTCCCGCTTTATAGCTTCAAGCGAATTGGCAAGCACATCGGGGCTGTCTTTCCCCCAGCGAAGAAGAAGGTCCGCGTGCCCGCTTATCACGGCAATGGGCGTTTTAAGCTCGTGGGAAACGTCCGACGTAAAGCGCTTTTCGCGTTCAAAGTCTTTTTCAAGGCGGGCAAAAAGCTCGTTGAAGGTGTGCGCAAGGAGCTTTAGCTCATCGTCCGCGCCGCTTTCATCTAGCCGTCTGTCAAGGCTTCCGCTTCCTATTTCCTTGGCTTGCGCGATAATCAGCTTGACAGGCTTTAGCATTCTTTCTGCCGTGCGCAAGGCAATAAGCCAAGAAAGGCAAATGAGCGGAATGCCGCAGAGCAAAAAGATTGCGGGAACATACTGCGTGTACCTGTCCGAAGCGTCCATGTCAAGGTCAAGCGCCGCCTGAATGTGATAGACGCGCGGCTCGATTATAATGTCCTTTGCGGCGTAAATTACATGCAGGTTGCCGTCAGAGAAAAAGTCCTCTTGGAAAAAACGCTCCGTCTTGTTTTCCGCAGTCGCGGGGAGGTCAGGTATTGCCGGGTCGTTTGTGCGCAAAGCGCCGCCTCCAGGCACCGAAATGCGGTACATCATGTAATACGGAATGCTCCCGATTTCGCCGGACCTTTCCCCGCTCGCTATGGCGTAAACCGCGCTTTCAAGAATGCCCAACGTGGAAAGCACTTCGGCGTTCCTGCGGGAAGAAAACCCCGCCCGCGTAAGAATCAGTACAAGCGCCGAAAAAAAAAGACAGAACAAGAAATGATAACGGCAAGAAGGGCTGCTATCCTCGCTGAAAGAGAAGTGCGTGCACCTGTTTTTTTTTCTTTCATGTTTCTTTTTCCCCTCGTGCCTTACTCTGAATTGATTATGTAGCCTATCCCGCGCAACGTCTTTATGATGGAATCCGCGCCGCTTTCATCGAGCTTTGCCCTAAGATAGCGCACATAAACGTCAACGGAGTTTGCCTCTATAAAGTGGTCTTTTCCCCAGACAAAGTCAATAATCTCGTCGCGGGTCATCGCTTTGTTGCGGTTTGCGGCGAGGCAGAGAAGGAGCATATACTCCGTTCTGGTAAGGGGCACTTCCTTGCCGTTTTTTGCAACGCGGCAAGCATCGGTGTCAATTTCGATATTGCGCGCTTTAATCACGCCGCCTGCCTTGCCGTCCTTTTCTTGAAACGTCCTGCGGAACATTCTGCGTATCCGCGCGAGCAGCTCCTCTATAGCGAAAGGCTTTGTAATGTAATCATCTGCGCCTGTGTCAAGCGCGGTAACAGCGGCTTCGGGTTCAGCCTTCGCGGTAACCATAATGACAGGCACTTCGGATAAGCGCCTTATGCGGCGCAGCACCTCAATGCCGTTAAGAGAGGGGAGCATTATGTCAAGGAGCACAAGGTCAAACGGCACGGCTTCAAAAAGCTCCAAGCCGCTCCTGCCATCGGCGGCAGTTTCCGTGCAGTAGCCTTCGTGCTCAAGCTCAAGGCGGACAAACGAAGAAACGCCCTCGTCATCTTCTATTATAAGAATGCGCTTTTTTTCGCCCGCGCTAGTCGCGTCCAAACGCCCTCCCACCGTTTGCATCATACCATTGCCAGTACACGTATTCAAGGTCATCGTCCCTCTCGTATTCATCGTCTTCGCCTAAAAAAATCGGCGGGATTGTCTCTATCACGGTGCCGTTTATGGAATGCAAATTCACTACCTCGATAGAAACCGTCTTGCCGCGCCATTCGGGGGGTTCGGCAATTTCAATCTTGTTGCCCTTCCTTGAAAGCTTGTAGCGGGCATTAGCGGGCAGCGGCTTGCCGTTTATAAGAAACTTGTCCACAGAAACCGTGCGCGGGTCAACGGGGGCGTTAAATTCAATTTCTATCTTGCCGTCCTCGCGTTCAATTTCGTCGATGTAGAAATACAAGATAAAACTGTATGCATTCCGCTCGTGCCGCTCGTGCTCCAGCTCCCTGCGCTCTCTCTCCCGGTTCTCGTACTCCCTATTCATGCCAGAATGCTGCGAAAATGCCGGCATCGCAAAGACCGCCGCAAAAAGAAAGAAAGCCGCCGCGCGCTTAAAGGCTAATCCCATGCACGGGCAGCATGAATTTGCTTTGCGCTTCATTCCGCCTGTCATTGTAACCCAAAAGCGGCTTCTTTACATTAAAGAAAAATGAAAAAACGCAAAAGAAAAGCTGACCCGTGCATTGGTCAATGTCTGTGCCGAATCCTGAAATTTGTGCTGGATACTGTCAATAATTTTTCGCAAATTCTTTGCAAGCCTCATTAGAACAAAACTCAAAGCCCTTGTTGTGTCTCTTCTGCGACCATGTTTAGGCGCTCCATGCGCGCTTGAATCACGCAGCGATCGTCAACTTACGCCTGACATTTTGTAAATCGGCGGCTGATTCAATCAGTATAGGCTATACTGATTGCCAGTATAGGCTATACTTTTCATCAGTATAGCCTATACTGCGCGAGTAAATTGGCGGTTGACGTTTTGTAAATAGCCTGCTGACGTTTCGTAAATAGCCTATTTACATTTTATCAGCACACTGCTGACGTTTTATAAATACGAATCATTCTCTTATTTGTGCGTATATGCCTCCAACGTTCAGCTGTGCATTGGTCAATGCCTGTTGCCGAATCCTGAAATCTGTGCTGTAATAGGCGGCAGATTTAGGCTATGGCTGGCTCGGTATCTGACAAATTCAGGCAGGAATTCGAGGCGCGTTCCGGCGACAGCATCAGTTACGCGGCAATGGCGCGGGTTTACGGAAGCAGCGTTGCGATTTCTGCCGCAGGGCTTGAATCCCTTCCGGGAAAGAAGGATATTTGGGGCCTATTGATTTTTGGGGAAAAAAGCCTTCACTTTTTTGTTCACGCAAGCGAAACTTCCATGGGCTTTTTGCTGCGCTCCGCTGCGAAGGCAGACGCGCCAAAAGAGCAGTGGGCTGTTTTCCCAAAAGAGCGCATCCGCAGCATTGCAGTACCGCCGCCGCGCAAGGGCTTTGCCTCATTCTTGTTTGCCAAGCCTGCCGTTGTTGAGCTCACTTTTGCAAGCAAAGAAGATGCCGAAACCTCAGGCTCTGTTTACACCCTTTATTTTGAAACGCTTGAGCCTGCAAAGGACGGCTCCCTTGCAGAAGCCGCCGCGCAAATGCATTTGAATTACTGTCGTAATTGCGACTGAATTACGACAGTAATTGCGTCTGAATTGTGTCCATAATTGTGATTGAATTATTTTAGTTACAAAAAGTAACTGTCTATAGGGATTTGACAGCTTGGATTTCATGCTGTAAACTTACTTGCCGCAAGTTCTTAAAAAGAAACAGCAAAAAAAAATGGAGTTCTGGATATTACAGGCATGAAAGAAAACAAAAAAAAAGAATTGCTCGCCAGCTATGTTGACAGGTACAGCAGCGATGCGCTTGCTGCAAGCCAGATTAACCCTGAGCTTTATACAAAATACGAAGTAAAGCGCGGGCTTCGCGACGTAAGCGGGCGCGGCATTCTCGCGGGGCTTACGGAGATTTCCGAGGTTCTCGCGTTTGTGGTGGAAGACGAGGATGTTGTGCCGTGTGAGGGGCGTCTCTTTTATCGCGGCTACGACATTCGCGACATTGTTGGCGGTTTTTTGAGGGCGGATCGCTTTGGCTTTGAAGAGATTACCTTTTTGCTTCTTTTTGGGCATCTTCCAACTCAAGCGGAATACAGCGAATTTCGCGAAGTGCTTGCCTCGTGCATGGACTTGCCTGAAGTTTTCCTGCGCGACACAATCATGACAGCCCCCGGCCGCGACATGATGAATCAGCTTGCAATGTGCGTCCTCGCGCTCTACACATACGATAAGGACCCTGAAAACATTTCCGTGCCGAACGTTCTGCGCCAGTGCATTGAGCTTATCGCTCGCTTCCCCGTTATGATGGTGCACAGCTTTCACTCTTACGCTTACTATTACAACAAGGAAAGCCTCGTTATACATTCGCCAGAGCCTTCCCTTTCGATGGCGGAGAATATCCTGCACATGCTGCGCTATGATTCCTCGTTTACAGAGCTTGAAGCGAAGATTCTAGACATCGCTCTCGTCTTGCACGCGGAACACGGCGGCGGGAACAATTCGACCTTCACGAACCACGTTGTTACCTCCTCCGCTACCGACACATATTCCGCGATGACAGCGTCCCTTTGCTCGCTTAAAGGACCTAGGCACGGCGGCGCGAACATCAAGGTCGTTCAGATGCTCGATGACATGAAGCGCAACATCAAGGATTGGGATGATGATGACGAGATTAGCGCGTACATTGAGCGCATTCTGAACAAGGAAGCCTTTGACAAGTCGGGGCTTGTTTACGGGATAGGGCATGCGGTCTATTCGCTTTCTGACCCGCGCGCGCTTATATTCCGCGCGTTTGTGGAAAAGCTCGCCAAAGAAAAGCACACGGAAGACGAGTATCGCCTGTACTTCAAGGTGGAAGACTTAGCGCCGAAGGTAATCAGCAAACAGCGCGAAATGTACAAAGGCGTAAGCGCGAATATCGATTTTTATTCGGGCTTTGTATACAAAATGCTTGAGCTACCCGAAGAGCTTTTTACGCCGCTTTTTGCCGCCTCGCGCATGGCGGGCTGGTCCGCGCACCGCATTGAAGAGCTTTCAAACGCAAGTAAGATTATCCGCCCCGCGTATAAGTCAGTGTGCAAGCATCGCCCGTATGTTCCAATGGAGGAAAGGGGGTGATTCAGAGCTTAGAGCTTAGATGCTGGGCAAGCCTGCAAGTCTCCGTCGCTGTCGCTCCATCGGCTTGCTGTCAAGCCTGCAAGCCTCTCAGCTTACGCTGTCGGCTTGCAGGGCAGGGCAGGTAGAGGCGTATGGACGCACTAGCACATCTACTTGCTCGCCCCTAGAGCTAAAGACTAAAAGCTATTTCCTTCCCGACACGACAAATTCATAAAGCTTTTTGTTGCAGTTGCGCTTTCGTACCGTTCTGCATTCTATGTTGCAAAAGCCCGCCATAGCTAGAATGTCGGCATATATTCTTTCTGCGGGGACGGTTATCCCATAAAAGCTCGAATTGCCTATTATGTAAAAAACCCTCCCGCACGAGAGTAACGCTGAATATATAGAAGAAAGATGCTCAAAAATATCTTCAAAATACTTCAGTACATAATTGGCCATCAGAGCGGAAGATTTGTTTTGCGCCCTTGCAATGTCTCCCGCAATGTTGTAGACATATTGCGGCAAGGTGCCGCCGCTTTTCCACGTGCTGAGGCTGCTTGTAGCCTTTCCCCAAGTGCCGCCTATAACCTGCCAGTCAAGGGCACCGGCCTGTTCCGATGATGTAATGTAATCAAGCCAGTACATGTAGGGACGCAACTCTCTGATATAAGAAATCCTGTTGGGGTATGGCGGCGAGGTAATAACCGTGTCAAAGCTGTCTGCATAATCGAGGGGAATGTGCCTTGAATCGTGCAATATAACCTTGCCTTGCGCTTTTGGATTGGCCCGCGCGCTTTCCGCAATCATCCTGCAGTCAGAAACAAACATTTCGCTTGCGCTCTCCTCCATTGCAAAAAGGCTCATCGCCGCCTCCTTGAACGATGTGGACACATGATTAAACGCCGCGTTGGAGCTTTCTATTATAGTCCTGCAAAACGCTACTGTAAGGAGCGTTTTGACAGCTTCGTCCCTAACAGAGTGAATGGCGCTTTTAAGCCGCGACAAGGCGTTAGCCTGCGGGGGACTCCACCAGCGGTTTATGTTGTGGATTGGCGGCAGCGGCGCGGGCTCAAAGCTTTCTATATTTTGCGCAATGCCTTTCGCGGCGGCTAAAAAGTCCGCGACGTTGTTTTCAGAATAAAAGCCTAGCTTAGCGTTTGCAAGCCAAACCAAGAACGGGTTTATTTCTAGCGCAAAAGAGGGAATGCCGAGCTCCGCGCAAACCAGCTCTGTCGTCCCCGTGCCAGAAAAAGGCTCTAGGACGCGCTGCGGGCGATAATCAAGCTGTTCAAGGATTTCTTCAACAAGGCGCACTGAATACGCGGGCGTAAGGCGCAGCCACCCGTGCCGCCTAAGCGCGGAATTGTACTTAAACGTGTATTGCGCGTTTTGCGCTGCGGCGCCTTGCATGGCTACTCCGCACTCATTAGCTTTTCGAGGACAAGAAGGATTTGGCTTCTAAAAAACTCTTGATTGCTTTTCATAAACTGCATAAAGTCAAATCCTATAACTTGCTCAAAAAAGCTGAATGTAGAAACATCTGGAGAGCTGTCGGCAATGCCGCGAAGAAGAACCCACTTGGCATCCCTATATCTTTCTGCAATGTCCTCGTCTATTTGCGCGGACATTACCATTAAGCATGGAATATACGCATTGGCGTATGCATTTGCGGCGTTGGCAATGTCCGCGTTCTGGCGCTTTGAGTCCTTGCTTTTGTATCCCTGCCTCACCTCAAAAACAATTCCGCCTATGGCATTCCTCACAGGCGGCGCAAGGCTTAATTTGTTCGCCGCATTTGCCATCCATGCGGTGCAACGCTCTTTAGCCGCGCTGTCAGATATTTTGTCGAGTATAATCCTGCCGTCAAGATATAATGTGCGGCTTTTTCCATTTGCTCCTGCGATAGAATACGACCATCTAACATCATCCGCAGTTAGCCCAAGACAATCCGCAAAAACTGCCCGTACAAGACGCTCGCATCCAATGCCAATTTGCCTATAAATGCTTGTAATTCCGCCTGCGGTTTTGTGCGCGGAGTACAACAAGGGGCTATCTAGCCCTAGGCATTTGTAGAATGGGTCTGAACCATATAGAGCTTGAAAGTCGCGGAGAGTATGCCCCACGGACTTGCTGTGCCCAAACTTAGGTGCATAGCAAGCGCATTTTTTGACGGGCTCGATTAAAATATCCCTGTACCGCGCGTTTTGCTCACTCGTCATTCTTACGGCTCTTTTTGCAAAAGCGGGTTGATTATATCAGAAGAAAAGCGTTTTGAACAGGGGATTACTCTTAACTGCTTAGCTCTAAATATTGAGCAACGATTCCTGCAAGACCTGCGCGGGCATTCATAACCGGACGTTTTCCCATAAAGTTGAAATAACGTCTGCCATTATGCGCTTCTTATTTCAATTTGGCAAGGGAAATTGAGCTAACAGCTGGATTCCCCCTTCCAGTCGATAATCCATCTTTTTACGGGGACTATCCAGTCGTCTTCGGCGCAGCCTTCTAGTAGAAGGCGCTCGAACATATACTCAATGTGGGAAATGACAGCTTCCTTGTCGTCAGGGTTAATGTCGCTGGCTTTTGCGAATAGGTCTGCGATAAAGTCTACCGCCTTTTGTATTGTAACAAGCTCCGGCTTTATCGAAAGCATCATGTAAAGGGCGGCGGGCACGCAGTTTACGCTGTGCTGCTTTAAGTACAGTACAGTTTCCGCAATTTCAAGGGCACCCTCGCGCAGCTCATCAGAATAGCGGCGCGCCTCATCATCGCCCATGCCTTCTTCCTTGAATGCGGCGGTGAAAAACGTCCATGTAAGCGTCACAACGGCAATGTGAAGGCTCGGTACGCACAAAAAATGCGGGTCAAGGCGGTGAATGATTTTAAGGTTGCGGTTTCCCCCGTGAGGCGGACGCGTGGTTGTCGTCATCTTAAAGCGGTAAACGCGCGATGCTTCGCGATAGGCTTGAGTCATCGCGTCTAGAAAAGCTGCCAAATGCGGCACGGCGGCTTTTGAGCCAAACCGCTTTATCATAAAGGTGAAGGGCCTTATCCAAAAATGGATAAAGTCAAGGTAAGTGTCGCTTTTGTCAGGGCGGAAGGGTATTGTCTTGTCGAGCGGGTGGTCCACGTTGACTACTTCTATCTTGCGCCAGCCGAATTTCACTGAAAACTGCAAGAAGAAAAAGTCCCTGATTACCGCAACAAGATACCTGCAAAGGGCTTTGAGGCTCGATAATCGGAAGGGAACAACGAGATACGGAATAAGGATGCCGAGGTCCTTTATTTTTGCCCCTTTAAGTTTTTCTCTGCGCTTAGATTCTTTCATTAGTAAAGCTAAGTATACAATTTTTTCGCTTTTTATAGTAGAATTGCCGCGTGAAAACTGTATGCGAAATGCAGCGGCTTCAGGCTTTAACAAGGGAAAAGGGCTTTCTCTGCGTTGGCCTTGACAGCGACCCTTCATATATTCCGCCCGAAATTCTTAGCCTTTATAACTCGCCCGCCGACGCTGTCTTTGCATTCAATTCGGCAGTGATTGAGCATACCGCGCCTTACGCTGTTTGCTATAAGGTGCAGATTGCCTGCTATGAGGCGATGGGTGTTTCGGGGCTTGCGTGCTATTCCAAAACGCTGAAAGCGGTGCGCGCGGCAGGTTTTCAGGTGATTGCTGATGTTAAGCGCGGGGACATTGCCAACACTGCCGCCTCTTACGCTCGTGCGCATTTTTCAGGCGACTTTGAAGCTGACTTTGTTACGCTAAACCCGTACATGGGCTTTGATACGCTTGCTCCGTTTATGGAATTGGCAGAAAAAAAAGGCAAAGGCGCGTTTGTCTTGCTTTGCACGTCGAACCCGGGCGCGGCTGACATTGAGCATTTGACGCTCGATAGCGGCTGCTTGCCCGCAGAGGGCGAAGAGGGAGAAGAGCGCGGCTTTCAAGTGCTTGACGCTGTAGGATACGGGCTTCGCCGCGCGATGAAGCCTTATATTGAAAGATATCGGGAAGCAGGGCTTTGCCCTCCATTTGGCTTTGTCGCGGGCTGCACCGATACGTCAGCCGCCCGCGCAGTGCGCCGCCGTTATCCGGAATTTTTCTTTTTAATTCCAGGCTACGGAGCACAGGGAGGCGCGGCTTCAACTGCGGCGGAGCTTCTTTCGGAAGCCGGCGGCGTGGTAAACTCTTCGCGGGGCATTCTTTGCGCGTGGAAAAAAGATACCGCGCTAAGCGAAAAGGCGGCATCCGCTGCGCTTTCGCTTGAAGAAATTGCGGAGTCCGCAGGCCGCGCAGCCGCCGCCGCAAGAGAAGAGCTTTTATCCGCCGCGAAAGGCAAAAGCGAAAAAAGCGGCGAATGAGGGCTGCATGAGCGTTAAGCCTTTCCCGCGCATTTCGTGCTGTGC
Source organism: uncultured Treponemataceae bacterium (assembly GCA_964509415.1). Classification (GTDB taxonomy): domain Bacteria; phylum Spirochaetota; class Spirochaetia; order Treponematales; family Treponemataceae; genus Avitreponema. The sequence continues at coordinate 2,024 of CAZDXD010000009.1, read as the reverse complement.
CAAAGTCCGCTTTTGCAGGGAAAAAGCCCCAAACGTTTTTGAGCTTGCCATAGAAAGGCGGCTTGAAGAGCCCGCCGTAAAAATCCCTAAACCGCAGCCGGGGCAGTTTTTTATGCTTAAAGCGCCTGTTTCTGCCGTGTTTCTTCCAAGACCGGTGAGCGTTTTTATGTGCGACAGCCAGACTGTCCGCTTTTTAATCCAAAAAAAAGGCGCGGGGACGGCGGAGCTATGTTCTCTCCGCAAGGGCGACATGATAAGGCTTGCGGGACCTACAGGCAGCGGCTTTACCTTGCCCTGCAAAGTTTTCTCTGATAAGCTCACCCGCGCGGAGACACTGCGGGCTTCGTTTGAGGCTTCAAAGCGCTCTGCTCTTTCATGCGTGTCGGGGCTTTTAGCTTCGGCTTCCGCGCTTCGCCCCCTTTTGCGGCAGGAGGAGGCAGGCTTTCTCCGCGCCGCGCTAATAGGCGGCGGCATTGGCATTGCGCCAGTGGCGTATCTTGCCTCTGCCTTGCCTGAAAAGTCTTTCGATTTTTTTGCCTGCTTTCGCTCATTGCCATACGGGATTGAAGGCGCAGCCTCCCGCGCGGAGCGGCTTTTTATCACTACGGAGGACGGCAGCGCAGGCGTTAAGGGAATGCTCCCCGATGTTTTTAACCCTTCGGATTACGATTTGGTTTATGCCTGCGGACCCGCGCCAATGCTAAAGTATGTAAAGGCGGCTTGCGAGGGGCTTCCTGTGGAAGTTTTTTTAAGCCTTGAAAGCCGCATGGCGTGCGGGGCAGGCGCTTGCCTTGGATGCGCAATAGAGACGAAATCCGGGCGCAAGCGTTGTTGCGTTGACGGGCCTGTTTTCCCCGCGGAAGAATTAGTTCTATAAGGGCAAGGCTAAAGGCGTTTTTTATGGTTGACTTGTCTGTAACAATAGCCGGCGTGCTGTTCAAAAATCCTGTAATTGCCGCGTCAGGAACATTCGGCTACGGCACTGAATATTCCGGCATTATCCGCGTGGATGAGCTAGGCGGAATATGCTCAAAAGGGCTTACGCTAGAGCCGCGGGAGGGCAACAGCGGCGCTCGCCTTTTGGAGACCGCAAGCGGCTTGATGAATTCAATCGGACTTGAAAACCCCGGCGTGCGCTCATTCGTGCGGAGTGAGCTAAGAAAGATGAAAAAACTGGGCACCGTTGTTATTGCAAACCTTGCGGGAAGCGACCTTGAAAGCTACACTGCCGCCGCCCGCATTCTCAATAAAAGCTCCGTTGACATGGTTGAGCTTAATATTTCCTGCCCTAACGTCAAGGCGGGCGGCATGGCTTGGGGAATGAGCTCGGAGGCGGCGGCGCAGGCTGTTTCGGCTGTGCGCGGGGCGCTGACAAAAAAGCCCCTTATAGTAAAACTTTCACCAAACGCGCCCGATGTGCCTGCGGTTGCAGCCGCCGCTGTTGAGGCGGGCGCGGACGCGATAAGCCTTGTAAACACCTTTCAGGCTTTTGCCGTGGATATAGAAAACGCCAAGCCGGTTTTTGACAATGTGACGGCTGGCCTTTCAGGACCTGCAATTAAGCCGATTGCGCTTCGCATTTTGCGCGATGTTGTTACTAAAGTGCCCGACTGCGCGCCTGGCGGCCGCGTGCCCGTTATTGGAATTGGCGGCATAGCCTCATGGCAGGACGCTGTTGAATTTATCATGACGGGCGCTACCGCAATTCAAGTTGGCTCCGCTGTCTTTTCAAACCCTGCCGTCTACAATGAAATCCTCACCGGACTTCCCGCCTTTATGGAAAGAAAAGGGTACGCCTCAATCGAGGCAATGCGCGGGGTGGGGATTTAGACTAAGCATTGGGGTGGGGCAAGAAGAGTCGCTCAGTTTCCGAGAAGCTGTTCCAATAAAAAAAATTGACCCCCCGCGGGTATCCAAGCCGCTTGTCAGCTTACTGCTGACGTTTTGTCAGCTTACTGCTGACATTTCATGATACTGTCAATAATCTTTCGCAAATTTTTTTGCAAGCCTCATTAGAACAAAAC
>CAZDXD010000008.1:0-23099 GCA_964509415.1 uncultured Treponemataceae bacterium | reverse complement strand
GGTCAAGCTCAAGGAGAACATCGTCCATAAGAAGGACAGGGAGCTTGCCCGCCTGTCTTGTGTAAAAGATAGCCTGCGAAACGCGCAAAAGAAGGGCAATAAGCCTTTTTTGTCCCATAGAGGCTGTCGCGGCAAAATCGGCGCGGTCTTTTATAAACACAATCTTATCCCTGTGAGGGCCTGACATGCTTGAGCCTAACATAAACTCAACGCCGCGCCTTGAACCAAGAAAAGAAACTATCTCTTCGGAGAGCGCCTCTTTCCATGAAGGAATATAGTTAATCGAAACGCCTTTAATTCCGCTGACTTCTTCATACAGTTGCGAAAAAATCAAATTGAAGTTTCTAATGGCGCTTTTTCGCTTTTCCATAACAGCCAAGCCAGCAGCGGCAAACTGAATGTCTATAATGTCAAGCGTGTTTGCGCTTTCTTTGTCCTTCAAAACCGCATTGCGCGTGCGCAGAATTTTTTTGTATTTTCTCAAGATATCGATATATTCGCTGTCATGCATTGAAAGCGACTGGTCAACAAAAAAGCGTTTTCGTTCAGGACTCCCCGCTATAAAGTCCATGTCATCGTAATTGAAAAGAATGCAAGGGATAGAAGAAACAAGCTCCTTCCTGTCGGCAACGAGCTTTGAGTTTTTCTCTATTCTCTTTTTCTTGCCGGCATACAGATATGAAAACGAGCTTGTCTTTTCCCTTTCGTTCTTGAAAACAGTGCGTATGGAAAACTCGTCTGTTCCAAACTTGGCTATTTCACAATCATTCCTTGTGCGAAATGAAGAGCCGTAGGCGGACATATAGAGCGACTCAAGAACATTGCTTTTTCCTTGCCCGTTTGTGCCAACCAAAAACACTTCAGGGGCGCAAAGGTCTACTGTGCCGTCAGCTAAATTCCTGAAATTGCTGCAAGAAACAGACAGAAAAGGCACGCTTTATTCCATCTGCATTGGCATTATAATATGAAAGAAATTCTCTTCAGGTTCTGCTTTTAATGTAACAGCCCTCATCGGCTCCGTAAACTCAATTTTAACCTTGTCGCAGCTCATCACTTTAGCGGGCTCGTCAAGATAAACATAATTAAGCGCGATTGTGAAATTCTCGCCGTCATACATGCATGGAATTTCTTCGCTTGCAGCGCCAATTTCTGTTTCCTGCGAACTTACCGCAAGGGTGCCGGGCGATATATTAAGGTAAACGCGCTTGGACTTCTGCTCTACAAGGAGGGCAACGCGCTTTAGAGCTTCAATTAAGTCCCTGCGGTCAATCTGAAAAGAATAATTTTGCTTTTCAGGGATTACGCGCCTATAATTTGGAAATTGCCCGTCAATCAGAAGGGAAGAGAACTGATAATTCCCAAACTTAAAGAATATGTTTTTCTCGTTCAAACCTATTGAAATAGAGCCTTCGTCAGGGGTTCTCTTTGCGATGATGTTAAGGATTTTTGTAGGAATGATAGAGCCCTTAAATTCAGGGAGAGCCGATTCGACCTCGCTAGAAATAAACGCAAGCCTTCTTCCGTCTGTCGCGACCATTTTAAGCGAGCTTTCATCGCCTTCAATAAAAACGCCATTCATAAAATAGCGAAGCTCATCGTCAGAAACAGAAAAGATTGTATGGCTTATCATCTTTTTGAACGCTTTTGCGGGAATGTCAAAAAACTGAACGCTGCTATCCGAAGTAAACTCAGGGAACTTGTCGCTTGCAATGCACTTGAGTTGAAAGTTTGCCCTTTTTGAAGCAGGCTTTATGCTGACGCTGCTGCCATCCTGCGAAAAATCGATATTTCCTGAAGGAAGAGATGCGAGAATGCCTGCCAGTTTGTCGCAGAAAATTGTTGTTGTTCCCGCTTCTATTGTTTCGACTGGAATTGAAGTTTCAAAAGTCGTTTTTATGTCTGTAGCCTTTATCGTCAAGTTTCTGTCATCGGACGCTTCAAAAAGAACGTTGGATAAAACAGATATTGCGTTTTTAGTTGATATAATTTCTTGAGCGATTGCAATTTCTTTTAAGAGCGCGTCCCTGTCGAATGTGAATTTCATTTGGCTTCTCCTTGAGGGTTTCTATTAAATACTATATATAAAAATAATAGTAGACATAGAGCCTGTGCAAACCTTAAAAAACCTTATAATTTTTTATGTTATAAGCAAATACAAAACTAGAAGATGTGCATTGCCGCATTTGAGTTATCAACAGTTTCAACAGACAGCGCTGCAATCAACATCTTTTCCACTTCATCTTATCATGAAATTAACAGGAAATTCTACAGCTGCCATTCGCAGGTAAGTCAATCCATGCGCCCTTGCAGCACTCTTTCTCCGGTTAGGGTTTTTGGAATATCCGTGTAGATTTCAGGGGAAAAGCCGCTTAAAGGCGCGGTGATATTTTGCATATTAAGATAAGCAAGGTTAGTCCCTTGAGCGCGAACCATTGTGTCGGGATTTCTTGTAAGCGCGTCCCATGCCCGCGCTGACTCGGAAAAGAGGGAATACGCGCGCCCCCGCAGAGACGTGTCCCTGCCTTGTCCTGCAATGCTGTAAAGCGTTACGCCAAGGTTATTTGCCGTATGCATATACTGTTCGACAAACTCGCCATGGTCGCTTCTTACCTGCGGAAGCATTATACCCTTTCTTATCCGTTCCGCTTCTGACATTTCCATTAGGCGCTCATAATAGCCGCGCGCCGCGTTCCAGCTTCCGCGGCGGAAAAGCGTGTTTCCAAGTGCAAAAAGCAAGTTGCTGTCGCTGTTTTTTTCGCTGTAGCTGCGGATAAACTGCGGCAGAGCCGAAGCGTAATCGCCCATTTGATAATAAATATAGCCGATTTTGTAGCGAATAGACGGGGTGTCATGCAATTCGGCGATAGCTTGGGTGTAATTGCGAAGCGCAGAATCCCAGTCGTTTGCGATAAAGTAGTCAATATCAGCGTAATCCGCATAGAGCATTCCAATTCGAGCGTCTTGCGGAACGGAGCGCGCGGCTTTTCTCTCTTCATAAAGGGAAATGCCTAAAGCGTAAAGCTCCTGCGCGATAATGTATTCCTTCTCCGATGCGCGGATTTCACCAAGAAGGCGGTATGCGTCAACATAGGTTACAATGCGGCGGCGGGACATTTGGCTTTCTCCCGCAAAAAGACGAATAGCGTCAGTAAGAGAAGCTGCGGCTGTTTCGGGTGCGTAATTGTAAATCCAAAAGCGCCCTATGTTGTAATGCGCTTCAGGAATGGAGGGATCGGCAGCGAGCCCGCGCTCTAAAATTTCGCGCAAGTCCCCGATAGTATCACGGAGAACATCGGAGTCGCCGGGAGAAGGCATATAGCGCTTTTCCAAAAGAAAGCCGCCAAGCTCTATAAGATCTTCAGCGCTGATTTCGGCGCGCTTTCCCATAAAGTGTTCTTTAAGCGGAAGAACCTCCGCGAGATTGTTTGTGCGGATAAAATAGCGCATCATTCGCGCAAGCGAAGAATCGCTTTCCCCGTAAAGGCTAATCGCCGTTGCATACTGAAGGCGCGCTTGTTCATATTTTGAGGGGTCTTCTTCCGCCCAATCCAAAAACACATCGCCAAGAAGAAGAAGCCCGTCAAGGTTGTTCGGGTGAAAGTCTAGCACGCGCCTTCGTAGAACGGTTTCTGCGCGTTCAAAATTGCGCAACTCGCTGCGAAGCATTTCCGCGTACTCAAGCCCGCCTTCAAGGTCATTGTCCCAGCGGTCAAGGAGGCGGATATACATATTCTCCGCTGCTATGTATTGCTTTTTTTCCCTGTAGCCGCGCGCGTAAGTAAAATACCAGCTTTTTTTGTCCCAGCGTTCGGTTGCCCTGCCAAAAAGCTCTTCCGCTTGGTTATAGCGCTCTTTCTCAAGAGCCTGATAGCCGCGCTTATACAAGCCATTCGCAGAAACAGGCCTGTAGATAAATTGGTACGAAAGAAAAGCGATGCAGCCCGCGAGAAGCGCGATAATTCCTGTTATCGTGGCAATGGGCAGGATCTTGTTGCGAAGAACGTACTTTAGCGAGGACTTTTCAAGCTCGTATTCTTCATAATTCTTTTTCTCAAAGTCTTTAGGAATCCGGATTATCCTGTCCAGATAATTTTCAAGCGTACCGGCAATTTTTCTAAGCGAAGCCCCGGACAAAATATTGCTGATAAGCTCCATTTTCTGCGTGTCGGGGGCATCCGTTTCGGAAAGATATTCTTCTGTCGCGATTCTTAAATTCAGGGGAAATCGTGAAAGGAGATTGAGAAAGCGGCTGTACTCTTCTTCTGTTAGCTCGGAGGGGACAGTTTTTTTTGCGTTTTTTCTGCCAGCTTTGCCGGCAGAAGTGCCTTTTTCAGAATCAGAGTCCGCAGGCTGCGCGGCGGCAGAAGTCTCGTTTATAGCTGCAGTAAGCGTGCTTTCGTCAAAGTCAAAGCCGTCAAGGTTTTGCAACCCTTCAAATTCATGCCCGCCGCTGTCTTCTGAATGGTCGCTTTCAGGGAAACTTTCTTGCGCGTTATCAAGGCTTTGTAGCTCTTCAAATTCATGTTCGTTGCTGTCTTCTAAATGACCGCTTTCAGAAAAACTTTCCTGTTCGTCTGCAAGGTTATCCTGATTATCCGGACTATCAGGAGCGGCAGGGGCAAATGCATCAAGCGCAATTTCTTCCTCTTCTTCCGAATTTAAATTTTCGCTTACATCTTCCTCTTCTGAGATTAAATTTTCGCCTGTATCTTCTTCTCCACCGCCAAAATCTGTGGAGAAATCGGAATCAAAAATAGAATCGTCAAAGTCTGGAAGGCTGTCCAGATCAAGGTTGTCGAGATCAGCAGAATCAAGGCCGGTGTTTTCAGAAACATTAGCGGCATCCGCATCTTCAACGACATTCGCATCCTCGGCGATATTCGCATCCTCGGCGATATCCGCATTCTCGACAATATCCGCATCCTCGGCGGCGGACTTGTCGGTTTCCTGTTCGTCAGGCGTTTCTTTTTCAAAGTCTTCCGGGAGAAATGCTTCAATGTCTTCTGTTTCTGTTTCCCCGCCGCTTGATTCTGCGCTTTCGTCAATGTCAGAGAAATCGCCAAGCTGGAGGGAAGAAAGCATTTCATCCAGTGTAGAAAGGTCCTCGCTGTCCGTGTCTTCGCCCGCAGAAATGGTAAAATCACCGTCTAGCAGTATGTCTGAAAAATCCGCTTCGTCTGCACTTTCTGTGCCGGGCTCTTCTGCAAGGTCTTCCGCCGCCTGCGCCGAGTCAGCAGGGGGATTCTTGTCTTTTGGGGATTCTTGCGGAAGCGGAAGCTCTTCGTAAGCGCCGTCGTACTCTTCGGCAATTTTGCGCTCATCTCCAAGAGAAGCAATCTCTTCCCTGAATTTTTTAAGCTCTTCGATTCCCGGCATTGATTTCAGCTTCCTTCCGTTCCGCAACGTGAATTATACACTGTAGCGGCATTCCTCTTCTATGTTGCTGCTTGTTTGTTTTATCATCGGAAGAAAGTGCATGACCTTTACCGCGCGGAATAAGCGGAAGCTCCCGCGGGGCTAATAAAAAACACTGGTTGCGCCGATAATTCAATGGGGAAATATAATGCCAAAAGCGCTTTTTATTGCAGCTCTCATCGCTGTTGCTGCCGCCTTTTCTGCCGCGGCACAATCAGCGCTGGCTGATCCTATATATTACGCTTCCCTTGTTGCGGAAATTTCCGCGCCGCAAACGCCTGTCGTGCGCGGAAGGCATATTATCTTTACCGCAAACGGAAACGCAAGGCATACCGGAATTGCCTTTGAGCATGAAGGATACGCTGTTGTGCATAATTTTAGGCGGCTTGTTTCGCGGGATGAGGACGCAAAGCCGGCTGAAACCACTCTTTTTTACATTATGGAAATCCCCGCGGAAACAAGCGAAATTCGCTACAGGATTGTCCGCGACGGGCTGTGGATGAACGACCCTCTTAATCCGCGGAGTGTTTACGACTTTGCGCTGGGAACGCGGGTTTCCGTTCTTCAGGTGGAGCCTTACAGGATTTACGAAACAGCTTCCGCAGGAAACAACCTTGTGCGCTTTGTGTATGAAGGCGAAAGCGGCGAGGTTATACGGCTTGCAGGCAATTTTAACAACTGGGACCCCTTTATGTACGAAATGAAGGAAATTGAGCGCGGAAAGTATGAGCTTGTTTTGCCGCTGCCCAAGGGCACATGGTATTACGCATTCTTTCACGGAACAACGCAAATAAGGGACGAAAGCGCTTCTATGAAAGTTTACACAAAAGACGGCAGAATCGCTTCGGTTATCACTGTGGAGTAACATTGCAAGGTGAGCCGCTCATCTATAAGCCTAAAGGAAGGCGGGGGGATAAGCGTAGCTCAAGGTTTGCAAGAGGCGGCTAGGGCGATAGCGGCTAAAGGCAGCGACACCCCGCGCCTTGATGCCGAACTGCTCCTCTCGCACGTTTTAGGCGTTAGAAGAGAAAGCCTTTTAGCGCATTCCGACAATATAATAGAAGAAAAAGCGGCAAAAGCCTTCCGCGCGGCGATAGAAAAGCGCATGCAGGGGTTGCCCGTTGCTTACATCACAGGCAAGAAGTTTTTCTGGAAACATGAGTTTGAAGTATCGCGCGATGTCCTTATCCCTAAACCCGATACGGAAAGCCTTGTAGAGCGGGCAGAAGAAGCCCTGCAAAGGCTTTTAGCGCAAAAGAAGCGGGCAGGCGAAAGTGTCCGACTTTTTGACATATGCACAGGGTCAGGGTGCGTTGCAATTTCGCTTAAATTTGACTTTCCTGGCGCTTTAATCGCGGGGGCTGACATTTCCCAAAAAGCGCTTGAGTTAGCGAAAAAAAACACCCAAGAAATCCTTAAAGCAAAAAGCGGCCCTGCCCCCATCGCCTGGCTTGTTTGCGACTTAAAAGACGGAATTCCCGCGCCGCCTTTTCCGCAAAAAGAAGCTAAAACAGGCTGGGACATAATCACGGCAAACCCGCCATACGTTCCTTCAGAAAAAGTAAAAGAACTCCTTGCGGACGGCAGGGCTGAGCCTGCATTGGCCCTTGACGGCGGCGCGGAAGGCCTTTCCCTCATAAAGCCGCTTATTTTCAACAGCGCGAAGGCTCTTTTGCCCGGCGGCTTTTTGTTGATTGAAGCCGGGGAATACAACGCTGATGCCGCCGCGGGATATTTTCAGGAAGTGGGTTTTGCTGATATAGTTGTCACGAAGGATCTTGCAGGGCTCAAGCGCGTTGTTGAAGGGAGGCTTCCCCCCGCTGCAAATGTGTAAAAGGGCGCGGAAAGAGGCGCTTGAGGCGCACTGCAATTTGCAAAAATATGGCAAAAGACGATTGCAACGAAAGGCTTATCCGCTTTTTTGAACAGTTTGATTATTTCTCTGACACTGAACGCGAAAAGATAGCCGCTGCGTGGAACTATCTTTGCAAATACAAGGGGGAAACTTTCCGCGAAAGCGGCGAGCCATTCGTTCTTCATCCTATGCGCGTTGCGGAAATCCTTGCCAGCCTTTCCCTTGACGCGGACACCATAACAGCCGCTCTTTTGCATGGAATATCGGGCGAGGGCTTTTCGCCCGAAGAATTGAAGGCGGAATTTGGCGAAACGGCGGCTTCCCTCATTGAAGGCACAAAGCGTCTTTCTGCCCTGCGAATGACAACGCGCACAATTCACCAGGCAGAAACCGTGCGCAAAATGTTTTTTGCCATGGTTGACGACGCGCGCATTATCCTAATCAGGCTGGCTGACCGCTTGGATAAAATGCGAAGCCTAGCCACCTTTCCGGAAGAAATGCAAAAGGTCCTTGCGCAGGAAACCGCCGACATTTGGTCACCACTTGCAAACAGGCTCGGCATTGCGGCGATTAAGGATGAGCTTGAAGACTTGAGCCTTAAATTCACCAACAGGGAAGTCTTTGATTATATCAAAAACCTTGTCGCGGCAAAAAAGAGCGAGCGCTCAAGTTTTCTTGAAGGCGCGGTAAAAAAAATAAAGACTGAGGCGGAAAGGGCGGGGATTGAAATTGACGTGCAGTCGCGGGCAAAGCACTTTTGGTCAATCTACCAGAAAATGAAGCGGCGCGGGAAAACTTCAGGCGAGCTTTTCGACCTTCTTGCCGTGCGCATTCTCTGCGAAACCGCCGCCGAGTGCTATTCGCTTTTGGGGATTGTTCACACGATATGGAAGCCGCTTGAAGGCCGCTTTAAGGACTACATCGCCATGCCGAAAGCCAATGGCTACCAGAGCCTGCACACCACGGTTATGTGCGACGAGGGCCGCCCGCTTGAAATACAAATACGCACTAAAGCCATGCACGAGGTTGCCGAAAACGGCATTGCAAGCCACTGGCTTTACAAGCGCGGCACGGGCAACGAAGCCTTTTCCGTGGAGAGCATACCCGTCATTAACCGCATGAAGGAGCTTGCAGAAAGCCGCGCGGCGGACGAGGAGTTTCTCGCTGGAATCAAGCACGACATTCTTGGCGACTCTATCTTTGTCTTTACGCCAAAGGGCGATGTTATAGAGCTTCCGGCGGGGTCTACCGCGATTGACTTTGCATACGCTATTCATTCCGCCATAGGCGAAAAGATATCTTCTGCAAAGGCGGATGGAGCGATTATCCCGCTTTCGCGCCCCTTGAAAAATACTCAAGTGATAGAGATTATCACGCATCCGCAGGCGCACCCTACGGTCAACCAGTACAACAGCGCGCGCACCGCAAGGGCAAGGCAGAAAATCAGGGCGTGGCTTAACGAAAACGAGGCGGCGGGAAAAGCGGAACACCACGGTGTAAAAAGGGAAGGCGCGAAAGCTGAAAGCCATGCTGACGAGAAAAGCTCCCCGCGCCGTCCCCAAAGCGCTCCCGCGGCAGGCGGCGCGACGCTTAAAATTCGCGTGGAGGACTCCACAAAGTACCTTGTTAAGTTTGCGAAATGCTGCAACCCTGAGCCGCCCCAAGCCGTGGTCGGGTATGTTTCGCGCGGGCGCGGCGTGATTATCCACCGGCAAGGCTGCGCTAATGTAAAGAAAATCCCCGAAGCCGAAAGCCGCCTCATTTCTGTCGAATGGGTGGAATAACGGTTGACCAATTAGCAGTTGCCTGAAAGCAGCGTTTGTGATTTAATTGAGTTTCCGACGGGGTTAGCTGGCAAAAGACTAGAAAAACAGGCTTTTATTTAAGGATAAAAACAATGACCCGCTTTTTAGCGCCGCATTTTTCTGATGCCTCATACAAGGAAATGCTTGCAGCGATAACCGCAGCAGGCTACAAGCCGCTGCGCGTTGACGAGGCGGAGCGGCTTAGCCCAATGAATATAAGTATGGAGGGGGGGGGGGGCATGATACATCTTCATTAGCCCGCTTTTTTATACTCCGCCATGACGTGGATGTCTCTCCCTTAGGCGCCCTCAAGCTAGGCAAGATAGACAATGAGGCGGGCGTAACGGCTAACTTTTTCTTTCAGCTAAACGCCGCGCCGTATCAAATGATCTCTCCTCAGTGCATTGACATCTGCAGGGAATTGCAGCAAATGGGGCACTTGGTCGGCTTGCACGTGGACAGCTCCCTCTTTAGTGAGGACGAGGAGGACATCCTTTTAACCATAAACTGGATATGTGAGAGCCTCTTTCCGATGGACCTCGCGGTCTCCTTCCACAAGCCTAAGCCAGGCACGCTCGGCAAGAGCTACAAGGCCTTTGCCTCAGCCTATTCGGCTGCTCTCTTTAACACGGACTATTACGCCTCCGACTCGCGCGGCGAGGACTTCTTTTACGAAAAGCTTGACGCGATGCTGGAACATGGCGCGCCCTACTTTCAGCTTTTGCTTCACCCCGAATGGTGGGAAGAAGAAACCGACAGGGCGAAAATCAGGGAGCGGATGAAGGCGCGGTACGCGGAATTTATTGACGACTACCTTGCGGCAAACTTTCCAAAAGTCTTTGGGGAGATTATTACCCGCGACAGGGCGGCGAGGGGGAATGAGACGTGTTCCGTTTGAGCGAGCTTGTGGAGTTTCTAAAAGAAAAGGGGCTTTTATTGCACGAGGTGGAGCCCTTTGACGACATTGAGATAACGCACTTTGCATCGCTTGAGCGCCCCTCGCGCAACGCTTTCTGCTGGGCAAAGAAGGCGTTGCCTGCAGATGCCGTCCCCGACGCCGCCGCGCTTCTTTGCCTGCCAGAACAGGAGCACAGCGCAGAGGTTGGCACGGCAATGCTTCATGTAAAGGAGCCAAGGCGAGCGTTTGGAGCGGTGGTCGCCCGTTTTTATCCTGAGGAGCACGAGGCGGGCATATCCGAGCAGGCAATAGTCAGCCCGACTGCGCGAATAGGCGAGAACGTCTACATAGGCCCCGGCAGCGCCATAGGCGACGAGTGCGTTATAGGAGAGGGCACGATAATAGACGCGAACGTGACACTTTACCGCAAGGTGGCGGTAGGCAAGAACTGCCACATCTCCTCAGGCGCGGTGATAGGCGCGGACGGGCACGGCTACGCGCTTGACGAGAACAACAGGTATAAGAAAATCCGCCACATGGGGAACGTGGTCATAGGCGACAATGTCGACATCGGGGCTAACAGCTGTGTAGATCGTGGCGTACTCGATGACACAAGAATTGGGAACAACACAAAGATAGACAATCTTGTGCAGATTGCGCACAACGTGGTCATTGGCGAAAACTGCATGATAACAGGCGGAGTGCAAATTGGCGGCAGTTGCGTCATCGGCGACAACTGCTATTTTGCGCCCTCAAGCATTATAAAGAATGGCACTCGAATTGCAGACACGGTTAGGGTTTGCATGAACTCTGTTGTAGTGAGGGATGTGCGGCAGCCTAACGTTACGATGTTCGGGGACCCCGCCCGCTATTTGTTTCCGTACTCGATAGACGCGGAAACCACTTTATAGGCTTCAGTTTAAATAGGCAATGCGCCAAATGAACACCCAGCAATTTATAGCAGAAATGGCGGAAATACTGGGGGTAGCCCCGCTATTGACAAAACGCGGGCTTTGTGGTCGAATGAAGCCTCCAAAGGAACAGTAATAGCAAGAGGAGCAAGTGGCTAACGACGGGAGCAAAGGTTTAGCATCAATAGTAACGGAGGGGGGGGGGCTTGCTAATCTTGTTATCTGCGGCGCGGGCGGTTTGGGCCGCGAGATTCTTTCGCTGGTGCGCCGCGACTATGCGGGCTGGTTTAACGTGATCGCCTTTATTGACGACAGCCCGAATTCGGACGGCACTGTTGAGGGGTTGCCGGTATATTCCCAAGACTTTTTAGACACGCGAGAGCTTGCCGTTGTCATAGGCTTTGCCAACCCTAAGCAAAAGAGCAAGCTCTTTTCAAGGCTTGAAGCAAAGCCAAACCTGTCTTTTCCCAACATTTTATCCAAATACGCGATAATCAACAGTGATGCGAAACTCGGCAAGGGCATTGTCGTTACTGACTTTTGCAGCATTGCTACAAAGGCGGTAATTGAGGATGCCGTCTTTCTTAATGTCGCGGCAATTATAGGGCATGACGCCAAGATTGGCCGCGCGTGCTCAATAATGCCCCAGTGCGCCGTTTCGGGTTTTGTGAGCGTTGGAGAAGAAACGCTTATTGGCGCGCAGAGCTTTATTATGCAGGGAAAGGCAATCGGCAAGGGCGCGATTGTCTCCGCAGGCTCAGTTGTGTGCAAAAACTTGCGCGACGGCGAGGTGGCCGTAACAGCGCCGACTAAAGTTTTGAAGGCAAATCAGTAAAGGAGCGCAAAATGATGAACCCTACTCAATTTATCGAAGAAATAGCGGAAATACTAGAAGCTAACCCCGCATCTTTAAGCCTTGAGACGGACTTTCGCGAGGAAGTGGAGGACTGGTCGTCGCTTATGGGCTTTTCCATTCTCATCTTCCTTCAGGACAGGTGCGGCGTGAATGTTGCTGTCAACGACTTTCTCAAGATGAACACAATCGGGGATTTGTACAAGGCGACAGAAAAGCCTAAAAGCTAAACTTTAGGAGGGGGCATGGGCGTTAATCTTACCTTTAACCACATAGGCTGGGCGGTCAACTCCATAGAAAAAGCCGTTGAGCAACTTTCCGAGCTGGGCTTTAAGCCCGTTGACACAACGGGGGGGGGGGCGTGCCGTGCTTGATGAGGCAAGAAAGGTGAAACTTGCGCTTGTGTCGGATTCACGCGGCAACACGATAGAGCTAGTCTCGCCTATGGCGGGCGACTCCCCTGTCTCTGGCATTCTTGAGAAGAGCGGCCCTGCGCCCTATCACGTCTGCTTTACAGCAAATGCGGGCACGGACTGGAGCTTTGACGATCTCAAAAAAGAGTTTAAGGCGAAAGGCTTTGCAGTGCTACACAAGCCACAGCCCGCCCCGCTCTTTGGCGGAAAGGACGTTGTGTTTTTGTATTCAAGGCAGCTCGGCCTTATAGAGCTTGTAATCGACACCAAAGACTAAAAAGGAATAATCCCATGGACGCTAGTGTAATGGAAGAAAAGGTTATCGCGGCAGTCTCGCAAGAGCTTAACCGCGCTGTAGACAGCGCATCTTCGCTTGAAGATGTGGACTCCCTGAAGATGCTGCAGGTGATTATGGCGCTGGACGAGGAGGGCATCACCGTCCCGCTAGAAAAGATAGCCGCCATCAAGTCGGTGGGCGACATAATCGCCTTTGCGGAGGCAGACTAACATGGCGGACTTTGCCGTTGCAAAAGCCTGTGGAGTAAGGGTTGCAGGGCTTGCAGCCTGCGTGCCCTCGCGCGTTATCCGCAACAGGGAGGCGGCGGCAGAACTTTACGGCGATGACATTGACGGGGTGATAAAGGCTACAGGCGTTGCGGAGCGCCGCGCGGCGCCGGAGGGCGAGGCAACGGCACTTGATCTCTGCGACAAGGCTGCGTCGTTTCTTTTTGAAAAGTCCGCCTACAGCAAGGAGCAAATAGGCGCGGTTGTCTTTGTTACCTCCTCGCCAGACTATATTTTGCCCAACAACTCCACGCAGGCGCAGCACAGGCTAGGACTTGGCGGCGCGGTCGCGGCCTTTGACGTGAGCCTTGCATGCTCTGGCTACGTGTACGGCCTGTGGACAGCAGCGCTGGCGGCCGCCTCAATGGGCAAAAGCGTGCTGTTGCTTGACGGCGAGACAAACAGCCAGTATGCCTCGACAAAAGACAAGGCTACAGCCCTCCTTTTTGGCGACGCGGGCACGGCTACAATAATAGAGCCTTGCGGGGAGGCGTCCCCGTGGACATTTGCCTTTGAGACGGACGGCAGCAAGCGCGACGCGCTTATAATCCCCGAAGGCGGCTACAAAAACCGCGCTAACGCGCAAAGCGGCGAGTACCGTGAGTGGCCTGACGGGGGAGTGCGGCGCGGAATCGACATGAAGATGGACGGCATGGAGGTCTTTAACTTTGTAGTGCGCTCCGTGCCCAAGTGCCTCGACTTCCTCATGCAAGAGACAGGCACAACGCCCGATGGCTATGACGCGCTCGTCCTGCATCAGGCAAACCTCTTTATGATACGGCAAGTGGCAAAGAAGATGAAGTTTGCGATGGAAAAGGTGCCCACGACTATACAAAAATACGGCAACTCAAGCTCCGCGACAATTCCTGTAACGCTTGCATCCGAGTTGCGCGAAAAGCTGGAGAGCGGTTCGCTTAACGTGCTGATGTCGGGCTTTGGAGCGGGGCTCTCGCTTGCATCTGTTTCCATGCCGATTGGCCCGTGCTGTTGCCCAGGGGTAATAGAGCATGAGTGCTAACCCAAGCGAAAAAAGAATACTTGTAGCGGGAGCTTCAAAAGGCATAGGCCTCGCGACGGCCAAATTGCTGCTAAAGCGGGGATACAAGGTTATAGCCGCCGCAAGAAGCGCTGAGGCGATGGCGCAAGAGTTTGCGGATGCCGCCAATGTGATAATCCGCGCTTGCGACTTTTCTGACGTGGACGCTATAGCCGCGTTTGCGGAAGATGTCGCGCGGGAGGCGGGCCCAATAGCTGGCATGGTGTACACGGCGGGCGCGCAGCGGACGCTGCCCATGTCTCTGAACAAGCCCGACAAGGTGCGGGAGCTTTTCGCGCTTAACACATTCGCGGCAATGGAGCTTGTGCGCTGCCTTTCTAAAAAGAAGATGATAGACGAGGCGGGCGCGTCTTTTGTGCTAATTTCCTCGCTGTCCGCGCATGAGGGGGCTTTAGGCAAATCGCTATACGCCGCCACAAAGGGAGCTATTGAGGGCTTTCTTCCTGCCGCGGCGCTGGAGCTTGTTCAAAAGAAAATTCGCCTAAACTCGATAGTCCCTGGAATAATAGAGACTGATATGTCAAAAGAGTTCTTGGACAAAATGACAGAAGAACAGCGCGCCGCTACAGAAGCCTCCTACCCGCTGGGGCTCGGCCACCCCGAAGACGCCGCCGCCATCATCGCCTGGCTGCTTTCAGATGAAAGCCGCTGGGTAACGGGGCAATCCTTTGTCATAGACGGCGGGCACATGGTGAGGGGTTAAGCAACGTTGCTCGCCCTGCTTTCAAATGTAACAATAGACACGCTCGCCGCCGCCGCGTGCAAGGCGACAGGCGAGGAAGTCTACACCGCGCCCGGCTACAACACATGGGCGCAGGAGCTGCTTTCAGCTTCCTTTGGCGGCGGCTCGCCCGAATGCGTCTTTCTCATTCTTGAAGGGACGCAGCTTTTAGGCGACACATTCCCCGCCGAGTGGCCCGCCGCAAAAGAAACGCTTGACGGCGCGCTTTCGGTAATTTCAGGGTTTGCCTTTCGCCACAAGGACATTCCGCTTTTTGTTTCTGCGCTAGACATTCCTCGCCTAAAGATACAGCCGTACATGGCGGCGCGGATAGAGCACAAGGCGGAGTGCTACTGGCTTGACGCGCTGCAAGAGTTCGGCATTCCAGCACTTGACATAAAGGAGCTTGCAGCAAGCATTGGCCGCGACAAGTTCTACAGCCCGCGAATGTGGTACATGGGCAGCATCCCTTACTCCAGGACGGGGGAGGCTGCAATAGCGCAAGAGATAGCCTGCGCCGTGAACGCGCTTAAAGGCCGGCGCGCAAAGTGCCTCGTCCTTGACCTTGACAACACGTTGTGGGGAGGGGTTATAGGCGAGGACGGCGTGGGCGGCATAGAGCTTGGCACAACAAAGCTAGGCGCGCTTTACCGAGACTTTCAAAAGAGGCTAAGGGACTTAAAAGATGAAGGTGCGCTTCTTGCGGTAGTTTCCAAAAACAACATGGAGGACGCGCTTGAGGGATTGCGGCATTCCGACATGGCGCTGCACGAGGATGATTTTGTCGCCATAAAGGCCAACTGGAGGTCTAAAAGCGACAACATAGAGGAGCTTGCCGCCGAGCTTAACATTGGCCTTGAAAGCCTTGTCTTTATTGATGACAACCCGATAGAGCGTGAGGCTGTAAAGGCTGCCCTCCCGCAGGTGATAGCGCCCGACTTTCCAAAAGAGGTGGCAGGCCTTGAAAGATTCGCCATAGAGATAGCAAAAACGCACTTTGCGACGCTAAGGCTTACAAAGGAGGATTCCCTAAAGACGGAGCAGTACCAGACTGAGCGCAAGCGCGCGGCGCTTAAAAAGGATGCCCCTTCAATGGAAGAATACCTCAAATCGCTTGGCATGAAGCTTACCGCGCGCGAGATAACCGAAGATGACATTGCGAGAGCGGCGCAGCTTACGCAAAAGACAAACCAGTTTAACCTTACCGCAAGAAGATACACCGAAAGCGACATCCGCAAGATGATGGACGGCGGCGCGCATAAAATCTGGATAGGCGAGCTTGAGGACAAGTTTGGCAGCTACGGCAAGGTGCTGCTCGCCATTGCAAGGCTAGAGGCGGGGGAGAGGGCGGCGATAGATGCCTTTTTGATGAGCTGCCGCGTCATGGGGCGCAACGCGGAAAGGGATTTTCTGTCATATATAGAAGCAAGCCTAAAAGAAGCGGGCGT
Organism: uncultured Treponemataceae bacterium; assembly: GCA_964509415.1. Lineage (GTDB taxonomy): Bacteria > Spirochaetota > Spirochaetia > Treponematales > Treponemataceae > Avitreponema. The sequence continues at coordinate 7,159 of CAZDXD010000008.1, read as the reverse complement.
AAAGGAAATTACAGCCGAGTACATCGCGACGCCAAAAAACAAGGTTGTAAAAGACTTTTGGCAAGAGCGGGGATACGCGCCCCTCCCCGCAGGGGAAGGGCAACACCTTTTTCAATACAGGCACGAATTGCAAGCTAAAGGCTAAAGCTCCGCTATCGCTTCAATTTCCACAAGCGCGTCCTTTGGAATGCGGGCAACCTCCACGGCGGAGCGCGCGGGGCATTTTCCCTCTTCAAAGAAGGCGGCGTAAACCTCATTCATCGCGGCAAAGTTGTTCATGTCGCTTAAAAACACAGTGGTTTTTATCACGCGATCCATTCCAGAGCCCGCCGCCTGCAATATAGCCTTGACATTCTCAAGCGACTGCTTTGTTTGCGCCGCAATCCCTTCGGGGAACGCGCCCGTCGCTGGGTCAAGCGGCAGCTGCCCCGACGTAAAGACCAAGCCGTTAACCGCTACCCCCTGCGCGTAAGGCCCGATTGCCGCGGGCGCAGAATCCGTGCTGATGGTTTTTTTCATTTTTTGCTTCCTTAGTGCTAAAAATCGATTTAAGCATATATTTAACCATATAATGAAGATATTGCAAGGGCAGCGCTTGAGCAAGGTAGCAGAGCTAAGTCAGCTAGTAGCTTTTAGCTAGTAGCTTTCTTGCGGACAACAAACCGTAAATTTCCGATATATGCGCGAAGTATAGGCTATACTGTTCATCAGTATAAGCTATACTGTTTGTCAGTATAAGCTATACTGCGCGTGTAAATCGCAACTAAGCGGTGTGCCCGCCGTCAAACGGCAAGCCTGTTGGCGCCTGCGTTGCTCCCAGCGCCGAGAGTCAAGACCTACCAGCTTTTCGCGGTTTTTGGTAAAATTTAGTGATACTTTTTGGAGCAGGGGTGCTGGCATGGGGCGCAGGTCCATCGAATTCCAGAATTACAGGAACATCGGGGTGAGCAAGAATGGGAAGTTCTCTGATAATGATGATAATAAATTCTATCTTAACAAGTCCTTGAAAAAGGAAGACATCGGGGAGCTTATAATACTGATAGGTGAGAACAATGTCGGCAAGTCCAACATTCTAGACGGAATTGCTGCAATCAAGTGGTCGGAAAGCGCGGAGGACGCGCCTCTTAAAGAAAGCGACAAGCCAGACTTTCTTTACCATGAGAACACCAAACCTGAAATCAAGCTGGTATACGATGACGTTGATGGGAAAAGCTTTTGCTTGAGGTATTTTCTAGACGATGAAGGAAAGGCGCAATTCCAGACAAACATTGAGCTAGAGGAAAAGGTCGTTGAGGTTACAAATCCTAAAAGGCAATTAAGCGAAGAAGTAATCAGTGCAATTAAAAGTGAGTTTGAGGACAAGTTTAAATACGAGAACTATATAGTAAATTATTGCAGGAGATTTCCAAACAAGACGTATGCAAAAGATTTTGCGGCCATAAAGAAAGCTTATGACGACATTATGGCAAAACCCGAAAGCATTGATGTCGACAAGCTAAATGATGAATACGCCAGGTTGCAAAAGCTCATGGAAAACTTTGTTCCCGAATATAACCGCAATATGCCTTCCAAGATAAAGCTCCCGACCTTTATAGACTTGGATATTAAAATAAAGGAGTTAGCGGCTAAAGAAAGCCTGCAGGCGGCAGAAAGCGCCTTAAAAGAAAAGTACGGCATAAGCCTTGTGCCGCAGATTGTCTATTACAAGGAAGAAGAAATTAAAGACGATGACCTTAAAACAACGCCCAACGCGATCAAGGACTCCAAGTTCTTTGATTCCCTGTTTAAGTCCATAGGAGAAAGCATAGAGTTTGTTACGAAAGCCTACAAGAAGGCAGAGATAAATCCCGCCTACAATGGCGATTACGAGGACTCCATAAACGAAAAGCTGGAGGATGTTATCAACGCTAGGTTCAACGAGCTTTACTTTCAGGGCAAGCCCACTCAAAAATATAGCTTTTCCATAAGGCTTGAAAAAGAGCAAATCTCTCTTGGCATAAGGAAGAACGGCCACGTCGTTTTGCTTTCGCGGCAGTCAACGGGCTTCAAGTGGTTTTTTAACTTTTTCTTTAACTTCCTTTATGCAGCCGACTTGCAGGCGGGCGACATTGTGCTTATGGACGAGCCCGACGCGCACTTGGCCATTCCCGCAAGAAGGGAGCTGCGGCGGTTCATAAAGGGCTTTGCAAAAAGCTCTGGCATCACCTTTATTGCGGCAACTCAGAATCCAGATCTTGTTGACCCCGACTTTCTTGACGAGTTGCGCATTGTAAGGCAGAAGAAAGGCGAAGGGAAGATTGGCGCAGAGATAGAGAATAGGTTTTACGTGATAGGCGAGGATGCCGACGACACCATAAACGAGATACTTGTCGCCTTTGGCGTACATCACAGGGACATAATCACGAACCCCAACAGCAAGGTAATCTATGTGGAGGGGCCTTCCGACTACAATTACCTGACCGCGTTCAAGTTGCTAAAGGATAGCGAGGAGAGCGAAAAGAGCAAGAAAATCAGCTTGGCGTTTTTGCCAATTGGCGGGGTAGGCTTGGTTGAGGAGCAAATGAAAAAGAGGATAGGTCTTTTGATACGGCATAGGGATGCGGTTGTACTTACCGACAGCGATGAGCGAGGGGAAAAGTTCAAGAAAATTTGGGAAGCCGACGCGGACGCCAAAGACAATCTAGCCGTCTTGCAGCTAAAGGAATTTGATGCGAGCTTTAAGGAAATTGAAGACTTGTTCTCGGAAGGCGATAAAAACAAATACAAACTGAACCCTGAAAAGGGGAGCAAGGACGCGCCTTCCGCGTTGTTCAAAAGGAAGGTGTTCAATTTTATCCATGAGATAAATGAAATAAAGAAGATAAAAGACCCTGAAAAGAAAAAAAGAGCGATAGACAATTTAGTGGACGCAAAAACCAAAGAAAACTTCTACAACCTGCTTGAATACATTATAAACAAGAGCGGAGAAAAAGAGAATTCTGTCTGACGGCAGGTGCACCTGCCCTCCTCCTTTACTCAATGCCTCATTGCCTGTAAACTGTAGCCGTTGACTAAAGAGGAGGCGCGTATGCAAGAAAACGCCAAACCATCGGGTGCCGACATAGAGGCTGCAGCGGCTCTTGTTGCAAAATACAGGACTGCGATGGCTCAAGTTGTTGTAGGCCAGCACGAGCTTGTTGATGGCATTCTCGTCGCGGCAATTGCGGGTGGCCACGCGCTTCTTGAGGGTGTGCCGGGCGCGGCGAAAACGCTTGCGGTAAAGACATTCGCCTCGCTTTTTCGCTCTCTTTTAAGCGCATTCAGTTTACGCCCGACTTCCTCCCTTCGGACTTAACGGGTACGCTTGTTTACAACAGGCAAAGCGGCGAATTTTCCGCGCGCAAGGGCCCTGTTTTTGTAAACATTGTCCTTGCTGACGAAATAAACCGCGCCCCTGCAAAGGTGCAGTCTGCCCTCCTTGAAGCAATGGCAGAGCGGCAGGTTACTATCGGCGATGACACCCTGCCTTCGCCTTTCATTGCTTGCGACGCAAAACCCCATTGAGCACGAGGGCACTTACCGCTTACCTGAAGCCGAGCTCGACCGCTTTTTTATCAAGATTCTTGTGGGCTATCCTTCTGTAGAGGAGGAGCTAAAGATAACCATTTCGGGGCAAGAAGATGAAGGCAGCTTTGATGCAAAAAGCGCGAAAATGCAAGCTCAAGCTTTTTCTAGTGAGGACTTGAGCGCGCTAAAGGACGCTGCCCGCTCTATCCACTGCGATGAAGCGATTGTATTGTTTCGCTTGTTGCCGCTACAAGACCGCCAGCTGTCTCTGGCTTGCCCGTATTGGCTGGCAGGGAAGAAAGGCGCTCTAGCGCAAGGCGCTTAAAAGAGCAAAGCTATTTTCGCTATATACGTCTGGGGGCTTCACCGCGCGCGAGCATTGCGCTTTGCCTTCCAGCGTTGCAAGTCGCGAGTTGCCGTGCGAAACAATGCTGCCTCCTCACAGAAATACAAGCGAAAATATGTGGAATTATAACATAAATTAGTTGGTAGTTGGTAGTACGCTCGCGCACGCTAACCTTCCCTTGCCGCCTCTTTTGCCGGTGTGCTATCATGGCATTCATGACAGGCGAACAGTGGGCGGCTTTTTCATGCTTTTGCAGGCGCTTTAGCGAAAAGTGTGCCGAATGGGATAAGCGCTCATCGCCGTGGCTTAAAGGCTTGCAGCGCATGGCGGCGGAGCAGAGCGGCGCGCCTCCGTATTCCGTTGAAACGCCTGTAGTCTACAATACCGCCCTTGACGATGTGCGCCCCGAAGACGACATTCGCCTCATTATCACAAGCGACAATCCCGGCAAGGACGAGCAGCGCGCGCTTAACAGGAAATACCTAGTCGGGCAGGCGGGCAAGCTCGCCGCGCGCTTTTTTGCGCTCCACCCGGAGCTCAGGCTTGATTTCAGGAAGAACGTTGTTATCCTCAATAAAACGCCGATTCATTCGGCGCGGACGCAGCAGCTGCGCTTTTTGCTTAAAAGCGGAGGCGAGGATTTCCGCTCCTTGCTTGAAGAAAGCGAGCGCTTTATGGCAGAAGAGGCTGCAACGCTTCAAGCTGCGCTTTCCTGCCCGCTCTGGATTACAGGATACAGCGAAATGCGCGATGGCGGCGTTTTCGCGGCGTATGCTAAAACGCTTAACAGTATCCGCGCATCAGGCCGCGGGCTTTGTTCTGACGGCTGCCTCTTTCTTTTTCAGCATTTTTCGATGAACCGCTTTGCGATAGACCTGCGCGATTCCCCCGCGCTTAAAGGCGCAGAAACCCTTTCCCTCGCGGAACGGCTTGCCGTGCTCGGCAAGGCGCACCGCCTAGAAATTCTCGGCTGGTAATTTGCCGCGCCGCAGCCTGCGCTTGTGTAAGGCAACCGCGATTGAATTGCCACCGCAAACGCCTCTTGATTCCCGGCGCAAGGTCGCCTCGCTTTCTTCAGTAATTGAGGTCGTCATCTGGCGATATGACAGACACGCATATTGGCAATATGACAGTCATGCATATTGCGATATGACTGTTGCAAAAATCGCCGTTTTTGTGTTAGGAAAGTCGCCGTTTTTCTATCTGAAGAATTGCGGGGACGCTTGGGCAAAGGCCGCTGAAATTGCGCTTGTTTTAGCCCGTTCGCCCGCGCTACAAGCTGGCGGATGGCTTGGAGGCGGCGTGATTGCGTTGCCGGGCGTTGCAATCGGTGGCGGCTCTGTAATTGGCGCGAGAAACGTTGTAACAAAAGACATTCTGCCAAATTTTCTCACGGTCGGCAACCCTTGCCACGTTGTCCGCAAAATCAATGTGGAAATTTAGCGGCAGCCTTTGGCCAGCAGTTAGTGACTAAAATTCCTTTTTTTTTGCCTTGATTGCGGCTTTAATCGTCCTCGCTATCTTTAGATTAAACGCATAGTTCAGCGCGGTAGCGTCACAGTTGTCACGAATGTCAGGGTCTGCGCCAGCCTCAAGAAGGACTCTTACCGCTTCCGCATTGTTGCTATAAGCTGCCCATATAAGTGCCGTCCTGCCAATCTTATCCTGTATGTCAGCGCCTGCGCCTGCTTCAATGAGCAGAATTATCGCCTTTGTGTTGTTGCGAATACTTGCCATTATAAGCGCCGTATAGCCATCCTCGTTTTGGATGTCAGGATCAGCGCCTGCATCAAGGAGCGCACTTGTAGCTTCTACATTATCGTTAGTAGATGCCGTCATCAGGGCGGTCACGCCGCGTTTATCCTGAATATCAGGGTCTGCGCCAGCCTCAAGAAGGATTCTTACCGCTTCCGCATTATTGCTTTTAGTTGCCATCATCAGCGCAGTAGTGCTATCCTCAGCTTGAATGGCAGGGTTTGCCCCTGCTTCAAGTAGCAATTTGACAATTTCTTCACTATTGTTGCTTATTGCCATCATCAGCGCAGTCAAGCCATCCATATTATGAGAGTCAGGATTAGCCTTCGCGTCAAGCAATATGCGGACAATTTCTATAGCCTTGTTGCTAATTGCCACGATTAGCGCCGTGATCCCATTCTCGTCCTGCAAGTCAGGCTTAGCGCCCGCGTCAATAAGCAACTTGACGATTTCCGCATTATTGTTGAATGTAGCCCATCGCAGTGTCGTCCTGCCATTCTTATCCTGAATGTTAGGGTCAGCACCGTCTTTAAGAAGAGCTTTTGAAGACTCCGCGTCATTTTTCTTGACAGCCGCTAAAAGCTTTCTAGAGATATATTTGAGCTGAGCGTCAGGTCTAACGTCTCGCTCCTCCTGCGCCCCCTCCGCCTGTGTGTCAAGAAGGAGGCTGACAATTTCAGCTGCCCCGCTGTTAATTGCCCATTTTAGTGCTGTAGCTCCCGTGTTGTCCTTAATACTAACGTTAGCCCCTGCTTCAAGAAGTAGCCTGACAATTCCTGAATTATTGTTGCTAGATGCCATCATTAGCGCGGTTAGACCATTCTTGTCTTGAATGTTAGGATTAGCCATCGCACAAGCGAGCAACGCAGCGCATTCCACGTTGTTTGCCCAAGCCGCATACATTAGCGCAGTTGAGTCGTCCTCATCCTGAAAGTCAGGGTTAGCCCCGCTTTCTAGAAGCGCCTTTACGCGCTCTGCGTCATTATCGCGCACAGCCCCTATCAGCTCCATTGAGTTGTACCTATAGTCAGCCATATCCAACAATCAGTTTACTAACTACAGGGGTTTAGGGCAAGAAGGGGAGATCCCGTGCTGTCCTTATGTGCAAGCAAGCGCCGCTTTAGCAGGACAGTTTTCTTAGAAATGCTTCTTCTTTTTTGCTGCTTTCATTATTATATTGCCATAATGATCTGCACCCCCTTTTGGTAACACTTTTTCGATCCCTCATTTGCCTCTGAAGAAGGGCAGCAGAAGGAGAGAAAAATGGAAAAAGAATGCAGGCAGTACAGCGCTGGGTTAAAGCTGAAGTGTATCGCGGAGCGCGAGGGCAGCGCTTTTCTCGCTAATTGCGATCGTCACAAGCGCTTGTGAGAGGCAGTCTGATATGCCCCCAAAAAAGGTAACACTTTTTGTTCCCACTGGGGCGGTTTAGGTAACGCTTTTCAGCGCCACTGCACCCGTTTTGGGCAACGCTCTTTCGCTCACTGCCCCCGAAGAAGGCAACGGTTTTAT
>CAZDXD010000007.1:0-23659 GCA_964509415.1 uncultured Treponemataceae bacterium | reverse complement strand
TTCCCTCCTCATTGCAATAGAGAAAGCCCGTCTTGCCGTGTACGATTTTCTGCAACCCCCCCACAGCGTGCGCCACGGGAATTGAACCCAATATTTGCCCAATATAGTCTTCAAGGCCGCAGGGCTCAAACGCGCTTGGCAACACCACGAAATCCGCGGCGCAAATAACCTGCCTGGCGGCTATCCTGTCGTATCCGCGCACAAAAAGCGCCTTGCCTTCATTCTCTAGGGCAAAGCGCTCAAGTTCTCCTTCTATTTCGTGGTCGCCTTGTCCCATTACAATAAAGCGCGCGGCGGGCACTTTAGAGAGAAGGCGTCTTCCTGCCTCAATTAAAACGCGGATTCCCTTCTGCTCTGCAATACGCCCTTGGTAGGCGAAAAAAACGCTATCCTCTTCAGCTTCAATGATACCTGTGCGCACAACAGAGCCCGCGTCAAGAAGGTCAATGTTTTCAATAAGCAACTTGCGAAATCGCCACTTCCCCGCAAGATCTCCTTCCCACGGCTTATAGGGAAAGGGCAAGTATGATTTTGAAGGCTCCGACGGGTCATATCGATGAAAATCAATTCCGTTTGTAATGCCCGCAATTTTCACGCCGCGGCGGGCAAATTCCCCCGAAAGCCCTTCCGTGTACTTGTTCCCGGCTTCAGAGACAAGCTCTTCCGCGTACCAAGTCGAAACTGTAGAAAGAAGCCCGTATTCGGCCGCAAGAAGAAAGGGCTCTACCCTGCTGCCAAGCAGCGCCTTAGAAAGAACAGCTTCAGAAAGCCCTGTAAGCTCGCGCGCGCGCTCAATGCTGCATATAACCTGGCGATATCCCGCGCCGGCATTGTGCACGGTTGTTACAAAGCCCGTCTCTTCAAAAAGCGGGCGCACATCCCCTAAGTATTCAGAGCCTTCCCTTGCAAGGGCGGGAATCATTGCAACGTGCCCGTCTTGGCAGTGGACTATCGAAGGACGAGACGCGGTTTTTTCGGCATAGACAATAACCGCAAGCTGGAAAACGGCATTCATCTCGTCAGTGTCAAAATGCCCCTTCCCTCTTACGGCTCCTGGAATTTCTTTTTCGTCTTCTTCGGTGTAAGTGTAAACGGCGCGCTTTTCAGAGAAAATGTCTGCCGAGACAAGGATAATGTCAACCGTGCCGCTGTGCGTTTCGGAAAAAGTTACTGTATGGGTTTTCCCCGCCGAGTGGACTTCTGCTGAAAATAAATCAAGCGAAAATTCGCTAACGCAGCCGTACTTTGGAATAAAGACAACCGTTTTCCTTCCCAGCCGTGAAAGCCCTTCGGCTAAAGACTGCGCGACATTTTTAACGCCGCCTGCCTCCGCTATCCTTGCATATTCCCTTGTTACAATCCAGACTTCTTCTCTATGCGTTTTCATTCTCTTCTTTTCGGCGTGTAACTCTGGTTTTTTCAAAATAAATCGGGGCGAAGAATTTCCGCGCCATTTATATATACAGCGATGGGCTTTTCTTTGCCGTAAAAGGTTATCATAATGCGCATTGTATGGGGAAGCGAGTTTTCAACTTGAGGCTCAAGGGAAACAAAAAGCGGAGTATCAAGCGCGAATCCCTGCATGCGCAGCGCAGAGGCGGGATTGATGGCGGTGAGGTCAGCTGTTACTGTAAACTGAATTGAAACAATATCGGCTTCTTCAATTCTATTTTTTGCAAGGATTTCCCTGTAGAGCGCGGTTGCGGTATCTTGAATGGACTCAGGCGTATTGGTGCAACAGGCGGCACCGCGCACGGCGAAAACCCTCTTTTCTTCACTCATGGCACTAAGCTATCATAATCACCTGTATTTCAGGCTGTCAAGGGATTTACAGACTAAAACAATCCCCCCAAAAAAAGATATCCGCAGACACTCTCTTGAAATAAAAACCAAATAATAGTAAACTGTACCTCAGAACATACAATACGAATAAGGTTTAAAGTGTTTGTGTCAGACTCTATTCAAAAAAAAACATTTCAATGAGTTCGGGATTTCTTAAAACAACGGAAGAAGGCGGCCTTTCTTTATCCCCAGAGCAAAAGGTCATGCTTAACAGGCGCGGCAATGAGCTGTTCAATGCAGGTGATATTGAATCTGCAAAGCGCATTTTCATAACCACCGGCTATTCGGACGGCCTTACTAGAATTGGCGACTATTACGCTAAAGAAAACCGCGGCATTGATGCCCTGCAAATGTACTGGCTGGCGCACAACAAGCGCAGGCTTGAGCCTGTTATAGAAAATATAAGCGCAGTTATTTCTGCTGTGCTTACAGAAGACAGATGCGGTGATGCCTGAGTTTATTGCCGAAATACCTGAAATTCCTGAGCCAGTGCCGGAAATTTCAGAAGAAGACAAAGAATTTAACGAAATCGCGGAGCTTTCCAAAAGCGGTTATCTTCTATTAAAGGACAACTGTTGCGATGAGGCAATGCACGCATTTGAAAAGATTCTAAAGCTCGACAACGACAACAATTACGCTCTTGTGGGCCTTGGCGACGCGGAGCGCAAAAAGGGAAACTACAGCAAGGCAGCAGAGTACTACTCCCGTTGCCTCGACTGCCATCCAGGGAACAATTACGCGCTCTTTGGACTTGCAGACTGCTATAAAGCGCTTGGAAAGTATGACAAGGCTATAGAAATTTGGCAACAGTATCTTGAGTTTGATGACAAGAACATCACCGTTTTGACGCGCGTTGCCGATGCCTACCGAAAGGTGAGGGACTTTAAGCGCTCTAAGGTGCTATATTTGCGCGTTTTGGACATGGAAGAGAATAACCCATACGCACTTATCGGGCTTGGGCATTTGCACTATGACTTTAGGGAATATAGGGATGCGCTTTATTATTGGCAAAAGATGATTAGCATGAATGAAAGCGCGGTTGACATCAGGGTACTCACCTCGATTGGGAACTGCTACAGAAAGCTCAAAAACTATGACAAGGGCGTTTATTATTTTCAGCGCGCGCTTGAAATAGATGCGGACAATTTCTACGCCCTGTTCGGGCTTGCGGACTGTTGCCGCGGCCTTAATATGCAAGAAAAATCCCTTGAGTACTGGCACAGGATTCTTGACAATGACCCTGACAACAAGGTTATTCTTACGCGCGTTGGCGATGCCTACAGGAACATGGGTGATTACGACATGGCGGAAAAGTATTACCGCAAGGCTCTGGACATTGCCTTTGACATTTACGCCGTGCTTGGAATCGCGATGATTAACAAAACGCGCGGCAAATACGAAGAGGCAATTAAAAGCCTTGAGCAGCTTATCCAGTCCGAACCGAGAAACTACAGACTCTACCTTGAGCTTGCCGACTGCTACCTTGTGCAAAAAAACAGGCAAATGGCGATTGACTCCCTGCTTGCTTTTCAGCGCTTCGGGATAAAAAGCCAGCCCGTAAGCGATATGTTGCGCAAGTTGCAAATGCAACAATAATTTTTCAAGCGAACAGAATGAATTGTAAGTCTTTTTCCGGAATGACAGCGGAAGAGACAGTCGCCTTTGTTTTGAAAGCGGGCTGGAAGGCTTTTCACGGAAAGCAAGTTTTCAAGTGGATATCGCGCGGCGTTTTTGACTTTTCAAAAATGAGCGACCTTCCGCTTGAGATGCGCACGGTTCTCATTGAATGTGGCATTCCCGCATCCTCCTCGCAGCCTGATAAAGTACTGCACGGGGAAGACGGCACGCTCAAAATGCGCATACGCCTCAATGACGGCACTGCCGTAGAAACGGTGCTCCTTGAAGATGCCGCAGGCAGAAAAACCGCGTGCCTTTCTTCGCAGGTTGGCTGCCCATTATCTTGCGCATTCTGCAAGACAGGCGCTTTGGGCTTTGCGCGAAACCTTGACGCGGGCGAAATCGCAGAGCAATTCTTCTTTCTTGAAAAGGAATGCGGAAAGCTCAATAACATTGTCTTTATGGGAATGGGCGAGCCCCTTCTCAATCTTAACGCAGTTAAAAAGGCTATAGGCATTTTGACATCCAAAGGCGGCAGAGCTCTTTCCGCAAGAAAGATTGCCATATCCACCGCCGGGGTGTGCGAGGGTATTTACAACCTTGCAGAAAGCGGGCTTTCTGTAAAGCTCGCCGTTTCACTTACAACCGCGGACCATGAGTTAAGGCTCAAGCTCATGCCTGTAGAAAAGGCAAACCCCCTCGATGAGCTAAAAAAAGCCCTTCTCTTTTTTTGCCAAAAGACAGGAAAGCGCGTTACGCTTGAAGCTGCCATGCTTAAAGGCGTGAACATGGAAAAAAAGCACGCCAAGCAGATAGCCGAATTTTGCAAGGGGCTTAATGCTCTCCTAAACCTTATCCCATGGAATCCCGTTGAAGGCTTGCCCTTTGAAAGGCCTTCTGCTGAAGAAATAAAGCGATTTGAACGCTCGCTTGCCTCATTTGGGGTGAATGCCGTTGCGCGCTATCCGCGAGGGGGCGCGGTTTGCGGGGCTTGCGGGCAGTTGGGGGAGGTCAGAGCTTAGAACTGGAGCGGAGCAAGAAGCTTTCTGTTGCGCAGGCTTTTCATACACCGCCATAGTGCTGTTGCCTGTGAGCTAACGGCTAATAGCTAGATTCAGCTCTAAACTCCTGCGCAGCCTGTTCCGCCTGCGCCATGCTCGAAAAAAGAATAACGGAATCGCGCAAAATCCAGCCGCCTTCTTCAAGACATACCCAGAGGGCGCGGTTGTTTTCAGCTCCCGCAAATCGCGAAGCAGTTACAGCGAACACGTCTCCGCGGCGGCAATGCGAAAGCGTTATTCCCGCCTCTCCCGGCTCATCGAGGAGAACAGCGTAAGGCTGAATAACAACGGCAAAGCGATTTTCGGACTCCACGACAAATGTCGGCGGAAAGTCCATCTCAGCTATTCCTGATTTGCCTCGGCAGGAAGCCAGAAAGAGGCTTGCAAAAAGTACAGCCAAAAAGCAGAGAAAAAACGCGGTGAAAAGATGAGCAGGCGGCTTGGGTTTTACGCTTTTGAAACGAGCCATTTTTCAAGACCAGGTAGAAGTTTTCTGTCTGAGTCTACAAGGTTAAGGGCGGCAATTTCTTCAAGAGAAAACCAACCGAGCTCCGTGTGCTCGGGGAAAACCGCGCCTTTAATGGAAAAATCCGCGGGGAGCGCAACAGAGAACGCATAAAGGTTTACACTGCCTTCGTCATTTTCAAACTCGGCGGAAGAGAGTAAATCGCCAACGCTGATAGAAAAGCCTGTTTCTTCCTTAAATTCGCGGATAAGGGCTTCATGCAGTGTTTCGCCGTTTTCAGCTTTTCCGCCTATAAATTCCCAACGCCCGCCCTGCTGCCCTGAGTTTTTGCGCTTCGCAAGCAGAAAAGAAGCGCCATCGAATGCAATTCCCGCGACAGAACGCCTTCGCGCTATGCATGAAGCATCGGCCTTACCCGCCGCGCTTTCCCCTGCTTCGCTATCTCCCGCCATGCCTTTAGATAATGACAACAGTCGGGAAAAGAAAATGCAGCGCAGCGGCCGCCATCGCGGCAATTCCGATATATGTTTTGCTGTCAAGAAAGCGGCGGATTGAAACGTTTTTATCTACCATTTCGGAGATTTTTTTTGCGCGGATATTTTCGTAAATCAGGTCAAAGCCTGCAATAATGCCCGCCGCCGCAGGAAACAAATCGCCAATAAAAGGAATATCATCTCTTACAGGACTCAAGAGCTTGATAATGCCGACTATAATCGCAACAACCCCCAGCGCAAAGCGGAAAGAGTCTGTCATCATAAAAGGCGGGAAGAAGCGGGTTGCGGCGGCGGAGTCATCGTCCCCAGAAGATTTTGAGCCGAGACCAGAAAAAAGCATGGCTCCCGTTACGGCATTCAACAAAACTGAAAGAAAATAAAGCTGAATCATGTTTCCTCTCGCACTTTTAATATTTTTTTAACTTTATTTGAAGAAGCGCTAAAAGTCAATAAGCTATTTGTGCGGTGCACAAACAAAAAAAACGGCGCGGGCGCAACTAGTCAGCTAAAACAACGGTAATTCAAACACTCTTTCACCGAAAACTGAGACACGCATATTGCCAACATGACTGCCTCTCACAAGACCTTGTGACGATCGCGATTTTCGCAGGGATCTTTGCGCAAGAAGCGCCGCAATAATGACATTGACAGGGGTGTTGGGTCGGGAGTAGGGGTCGGAGTAAAGGACGCTAAACGGCTCCTCGTCTATGTACAGCTACTGCACCGACAATGTGCAATGTATTTTCTTACGATGAGCAAGAGCGCATTTTTGCGAAAAGCGGAAGGCTTATCGTCGATATAGGCACGCGGAATAGGCTATTCCGCGCGAATAAATCGCAAAGAGGCGGCGTGAAAATCGCCGAAAATCGTGCTGCGTATAGGCAATTTAGCTATTAGCTCCTCGACGGTACAGACGTCGTAAATAGCTTGTTTACAAAACGTCAGCAGTGTGCTGATAAAATGTAAATAGGCTATTTACTCTGAATAAATAGCTTATTTACTCTGCGCCAATCGCAAGGTATCGCGCAGCGCAAGCTTCTAGCGAATCGCGCAAGCTTCTAGCGCGCCGTTTGCGCCTGTGTATATAATCCGGCTTTTGCTCGCAGTTCCTGTTTGACTTTTCGCGGGATACAGTGATATACTTAGCAGAATGCGAAATAGCCAGCCGTTGCATAAAAACATGCTAAAACAGATTAGCTTTTTGCCGCTTTCTCTCCTTATAGCGTGCCTTGCTTCTTGCGTATCCGCGGGGCAGGGCGCTTCCGTTGCGGAGCAGCCTGCACAGGAAGATTTCGATGAAGCCAAAAAGGAAGAGATTTTCGCGCCATTCGAAATTATTTTATCTGAAGAGCCAAGCGCACTTGACGAAAGCGACCTTGAACCGCAGGCGGAAGAAGCCTCCGCTGAAGTTCTCGAAGACGAGAACGAGATTGTAGCTATAGTGGATTCCGTAGTGATTACAATGCAAGATTTCAGACAGACAAAATCTGAAATTGAAGCCGTTGTCGAGGACTTGAACCAAATTACAAAAGAGAGGGATTATTCCCGCTGGCTTGACTATCTCGATCCGGCTTACAGGAAAACGCTTTCGGACCGCAGCTATCTTGAACAGATTTCAAACAGCCTGCCGCAAGCCCTTAAAGACAGGCGCGTAAGGCTCACTACCCTCAAGGACTATTTTGACTATGTATTTGTTCCGTCGCGCCAGAATATCCGCGTGGACGATATTCAGTTTATAACTCCGTCAAGGGTTTACGTAATTATGGATTTGTCAAGGGATCAGCGCGCCGCCGTTTACATTCTTGAAAAAGAGAGCGGCAGCAACTGGAAGCTCGTTGATAGAAATTAGTAGAATTTTTGCGCTGTTTGCGCTAAACTTAAAGCCGTACAGTTTCAGACGGATTATTCCTAAGGAGGATTTTTAATTATGACGGGAAAAACCATATTTTTCATTTTGATTGCGCTTTGCCTTTTGCCTCTTGCGGCGCAGGAAAGCGGCTCCATTATGACTGTAGAAGAGGCTTACTTAAGCTCTGCCGAAAGCGTGATTATCAGGGAGCTTGCCAATTCCGATGGCTACGATGCCAAGCAGGTCGCGCTCCAGTACATCGAGGAGGCTGTCAACGATGGAAGGACAAGCCCCGACATTTTTGAAGCGCTGAATACCCTTGCAGGCGAAGGCATGTTTACCGTCGTGCGCGAAGGCGGGAGAGTCGCCAACAATTATCCTGACATCAGAAGGAAGGCGTGCGAGCTTTTAGGCAAAACGGGCTCTGAAGAAGCTGTCCCGACGCTCGTGTCGATTCTGTATGTGGATAACGAGCCTTCCGTAATAAGCGCCGCCGTAAAAGCGCTCGGCGATATCGGGTACAACGAAGATGACGAAGTTGTCGAGATGATAAACTGGATTGCAAGAAAGTTTGACATTGTGCTTCCAACAAGCTCTCTCGCGTTGGAAATCCTTAATACTTACGAGAAAATAGCGCCGAATGTTGAAAACAAGAGCGCAATGATAGAGAACATTATCAGGATTGCCAGCAACTACAATTATATAACTCCGGTTAGAAACCGCGCCTATGAGGTGCTTAGGTCAGTGCAGTCAGGCGGAAGCAATTCGAGCCAGCAAAACACGGCGTACAGCGAAAGCAACCGCAATGCAGAGGAGCAGGTGGAATAGAAAGCCTTTCTATCGCGGGAGTTGCGCGGTTGGCGCAATCCCCTGCGCTTGGAAGATGCGGGATTCGAACCCACCGCCTTTGCCTCCGGAGGGCAACGCTCTATCCAAATGAGCTAATCTTCCATCGCAGGGAGCGCGAAAAAGCTTGCGCTCCCTGCGTTTAATTTAGCTTCAATACTGTCCTGTTTTTGCTTTTTTGTCAATGAAAGGCTTAAAATCACCTGCAAAGCATTGCTTGCCTGCAAGTAATGCTTGAAAATAATTGCGATTTCATAGTATAGTTGCCGCGTTCGCTAGACGGACGGCAGCCGCATTGCGGCTTTATATTCCGGCTTTCGCGTCCGCACCGGCTTGAGGCGGCTAGGGACTTTTATGAAAGCCGAGAAAAAGAGAAGGGCTTAGGCTTTTTAGCCGAAATGAAGGAGAGATGCATGGCAGTAGTAACCATGAAAAACCTGCTTGAGTCTGGAGTGCACTTTGGGCATCAAGTAAAGCGATGGGACCCGCGCATGAAAAAGTACATTTTTTCGCAGCGCAACGGGATTCACATTATCGATTTGCAAAAGACGATTGTCGCCATTAAAGAGGCTTACGACGTTGTGCGGCGGACGGTGGAGGACGGCAAGAGCGTCCTTTTTGTCGGCACAAAAAAGCAGGCGCAGCAGACTATCGCGAAAGAGGCCGAGCGCTGCGGAATGTTCTATGTAAACAACCGCTGGCTTGGCGGAATGCTCACCAATTTTACCACCATAAAGAAAAGCCTTTTGAGGCTTAAAAAAATCGAAAGAATGGAAACTGACGGCACTTTCGACAGCCTTACAAAGAAAGAAGTAGCTTCCCTTCAAAAAGAAAAAAGCAAGCTCGAAAAAAACCTCGGCGGCATTAAGGAAATGCGGGAGCTGCCGGGCATTATTTTTGTCATTGACACGAGAAAAGAAGCTATTGCCGTGGCAGAGGCAAGGCGCATGGGGATTCCCGTCGTTGCTGTTGTTGACACAAACTGCAACCCCGAAGGCATTGACTACCCGATTCCCGGAAACGATGACGCGATTCGCGCCATTACGCTTTTTACGCAAATTATCGCCAATGCTGTTGTCGAGGCGAACCACGAAGCCGGCTTAAAGATAATCGAAAGCCTCCAAGATGAAGACGATGAGTTCGCCGAGTCTTTCGTTTCTGAATCTTCGGAAAGGGAAATCGAAATCGAGGACTACAGCAACTACACGCCCGATGAGCCAAAGGGCGAAGAGCCGCCGGTTTCTGAAGAAGAAAGCCTGATTGACGAAAGCAAGGTTTACGGCGACGACTAAGCATTTTAATACTTAAAAGAAGAGGATTAATGTTTTATGGAAATTAAAGCTGCCGATGTAAAAGCGCTCCGCGAAAAGACCGGAGCAGGCATGATGGAATGCAAAAAGGCTCTTGTTGAAGCCGAAGGGGATTTTGCCGCCGCGGAAAAAATCCTTAAAGAGAAAGGCCTTGCCGCAGTTGAAAAGCGCGCTGACCGCGCCGCCTCTGAAGGCATTATCGTTATCCGAAACGAAGGCGGCCGTGTCGTGATGATTGAGCTTACCTGCGAAACGGACTTTGTCGCGAAAAACGCTGACTTTATCGCCGTTGGCAATGACATTCTCAATACCGCGTTTGACAAGGGATTGACCGAAGTAACGCAGGAACTTAGCGACAAGATGCTCGACTTGGCAACAAGAGTGCGCGAGAATATGGGGCTCGGGCGATTTTTCTCTTACACTGCCGCAGAGGACGAACTTATTTCAAAATACGTGCACTCCGACAAAAAGACAGGAGTGGTCATTGTGCTCAAAGCCGACAATCCGGCTGCCTTCTCTTCGGAAGAGGTCAAGAGCTTCGCTTATGACTGTTGCCTTCACGTGGCGGCGTTTACGCCCCTTTACACTGACAGGGATGCCATTGACCAGAAGTACATTGATGAGCAGACAGAGATTTTCACTGCGCAGACTGCACAGCTTGACAAGCCCGACAACGTTAAAGCCGGCATTGTGCGGGGCAAGTTAAATAAGCACCTTTCTGACATTTGCTTTATGGAGCAGCCCTTTGTCAAGGACGACAAGATTTCCGTTGCCAAAAAAATGGAAGAAATCGGCAAGGCAGCGGGCGCCAAGCTCTCGCTTTCAAAGATGGTTTTGTTCCAGCTCGGCGGAAAATAACGGAGGCTCTCATGTCTGACATTGCCGCGCCGCATATTGAGCGCATGAAAAGGTCGGTTTCAAGCCTTAAAGATGACTTTAACGCAATCCGCACAGGGAGAGCTTCTGCGGCTCTATTTGACAAAATCAGCGTTGACTGCTACGGGGACAAGTCCCCGCTGCCGCAGGTTGCCTCTGTATCTATCCCGGAAGCCCGCCTTGTGGTTATTCAGCCGTGGGACAAGGGGTTGCTTTCTGCAATAGAGAAGGCTCTGCAAAAGTCAGAATTGGGGCTTAACCCCTCAAACGATGGCAAGGTAATCCGCATTGCGATTCCGCCATTGACGGAGGAGAGGCGCAAGGAGCTTGTCAAGCAGTCAAAGGCTGTTGCCGAGCAAAGCCGCGTGGCTATCCGCAATATCCGCCGCGACGCTAACGACGCACTTAAAAAGGCGCAAAAAGGCGGAGAAATCACGGAAGATGACCTCAAGACAGAAGAAGCCGCTTTGCAGAAAACAACTGATTCCTTTATACAGGAAATCAACAAGATTCTGGAAGAAAAAGAAAAAGAGATAATGGAAGGCTAGCTTGACCGCGGAATCTTTCCCAGATGCAGATAAAACCTCCTCTGCCCTTCCCGTTCACGCGGCGATTATCATGGACGGCAATAGGCGCTGGGCCGTCGAGCGCGGCTTGCCTTCGTCCGTCGGGCACAAGAGGGGGCTTGAGGCTGCAAAAGACGTGGTAAGGCGAGCGTCGGAGCTTGGCATGCAGTATCTGACGCTTTACGCCTTTTCCACCGAAAACTGGAAAAGGACGGCAGAGGAAGTCGGCTTTTTAATGAACCTTGTTATGGTACATTTGCGCGATGAGCTTGACTTTTACAAAAAAAAGGGAATCCGCGTGCAATATATGGGCACAAAAGAAGGCTTGCCCGCAGATGTAGCCAAGGAAATCTCAGACGTGTGCGCCATCACTGCCGGATACACAGGGCTTACGGTAAACCTTGCGTTAAACTACGGGGGCAGGGATGAAATTGTGCGCGCGGTAAAAAAAATGTCCGCCGATGACATCGCCTCTCTTACAGAAGAAGGCTTCCAGTCTTTTCTTGACATTCCCGATCTTCCGCCCGTGGATTTAATGATACGAACCGGCGGTGAAATGCGCATAAGCAATTTTCTTTTGTGGCAGGCAGCCTACGCGGAGCTTTACTTTAGCGACTCTCTCTGGCCTGACTGGAACGGCGGCCGCCTTGATGAGGCTTTGGACGAGTTTAGGCGGCGGGAGAGAAGGTTTGGCGGCTCATGAATAAGTTTGCCGAGCGGCTTATCCTCTTTTTTTTGGGCATTCCGCTATTTGTCGCGACGGTGCTCCTTGTGCCTTATTACCATTATATTGTATTCCAGATTGAAATTATCTTTTTTGCGATTCTAGCGATTATGGAAGTGCGGCAAATACTCGCACAGAAAATGCAAGTCTATCCTACCGCGCATTTGGTTGCTGTGGGGATTTTGCCCCCTCTTGCGGCCGCCGCCTCGTGCGTGTTTGGCTTGCCGCCTGCCCTCTTTTTGTTCGCAGGCACCGCCTCGATAATCCTCCTCTTTATCTTTGAGCTTGTCTATTCATTTTCGGGACGCTTTGACGTTTCCATAGAGCGGCTTGCATCTGGCTTTTTTGTCATTCTCTATCCCGGCTATCTGCTAGTCTTTCTTTCGCTCATGACTAGGTGGCAACACGCGGGGGCTATAATCTGCACATTTTTCTTGATGGTCTTTGGCTGCGATTCAGCCGCCTGGCTTTTTGGCCTCTTGCTTGGAAAGGGAAATCGCGGCGTTTGCCCCGCAAGCCCAAACAAAAGCGTAGCGGGCTTTATTGGCGGATACTTTGGAAGCGCCGCCGGCTGCCTAGTCGGCCGCCTCTTGTGGCCAGAAGTTTTTCCGGGCGCAATCTGGAAACTCGCCCTCCTTGCCGTCTGCATTGCAACAACAGCCATTATCGGGGACATAGCGGAATCGATTTTGAAGCGCTCCGCCGGCATTAAGGACTCAGGCGCCGTTATGCCGGGGCGCGGGGGCATTCTGGACACAATCGATTCCATTCTTCTTTCAGCGCCGGTGTTTTACTTTCTTTGCGGTATTTTGTTTAACCTTTAGGCTTATGAGCAAAACCGCAGATTATGCCGTCAAGAGAAAGCGGGTTATAGTTCTTGGCGCGACCGGCTCCATTGGCACAAGCACGCTCGACTGCATAAGGAAATATCCTGATGAATTTGAGCTAGCGGCCTTTTCTGCAAACCGCAACGAAAAGGCGTTTGAGAGCCTACACGAGGAGTTTCCTAGCGTTCCTGCGGTTCTTGCTTCAAGGGATGGCGAGGAAGCATTGCTCGCCATGATAGCGAACACGGAAGCCGACATTGCCGTAAACGGCATTTCAGGCGCGGCGGGGCTTTTCCCGTCTAAGGCGGTCCTTGAGTCGGGGAAGGATCTTGCGCTTGCGAACAAGGAAACCGCAGTGATGGCGGGCAATTTGATTACGGCTCTCTCGGAAAAGCGCGGAAGAAAGATTATCCCCGTAGACTCGGAGCACTCTGCTGTCTTTCATTTAATAGAAGCTTTCGGGCACGGCTGCATAGATGAAATAATTTTGACAGCGTCGGGCGGGCCTTTTAGAACTTGGCCTAAAGAAAAGATAGCCGCCGCAACCGTACAGGACGCGCTAAAGCACCCTACCTGGCAAATGGGAGCGAAAATTACCGTTGATTCCGCCTCCCTTGCCAACAAGGGGCTTGAGGTAATTGAGGCGTGCGCCCTTTTTAAGATTGACGCGGAAAAGGTAAAGGTTGTGATACACCCGCAAAGCCTTGTGCATTCGCTTGTAAGGACTACAGACGGCGATTTATACGCTCAAGTTTCTTATCCTGACATGCGCCGCCCAATTCTTGCAGCCCTGCGCTGGCCTCGAAAAAGCGCCACCCTTCTTGAAAAGCTCAACTTTAGCGCCCCGTGCGAGATGACATTCGAGCCGCCGCGCTGGGATGCCTTCCCTCTTCTTTCGATGGCGTTTAAGGCGGCGGCAATGAAAGGCTCCTATCCAATAGCGTTTAACGCCTCAAACGAGGAGGCGGTTTTGCGTTTTCTTGACGGCAAAATTCCCTTTAGCGCTTTAGCAGAGATTACAGCCGCAGTCATGGAGGACGACTGGACACTCGCGCCGGACAGCTTCGAGGCGGTTGCGGAACAGGATGCGCTCGCTCGGGAAAAGGCGCTTGCAGTTATTAGGCAAAGATTTGGCGCGGGCTAAAAGGTTAATGGCGGGTTAAAATGAAAATCATTTTGGGACTAATCGCGCTCGGCATTGTCGTGATTATACACGAGGCAGGGCATTTTATTGCCGCGAAGCTCTGCGGCGTTGATGTAGAGACATTTTCCGTAGGCTGGGGGCCTGTTCTCTTGCGCAAAAAATGGCGCAATACGGAATACAGGCTTTCCCTCTTGCCAATCGGCGGGTACTGCGGAATGAAAGGCGAAAGCGCGTGGCAAAAGGCTATAGACGAAAACCTTGACGCTATACCGGAAGAAGAAGGCGGCTTTTATTCCGCAGGCGCGCTGCGCAGAATAATTATAGGGTTTGCAGGTCCCGTTGCAAACCTAATTTTAGCCTTTATTCTCTTGACGATTGTAGGCATGCAGGATTACTCGTTTTACACATGGGAAAACAGAATTATCCCCGTAACTGAGACCGATGAAAGCGGCGCACTCTACCCTGCCGCCGCCGCGGGGCTTGAGGAAGGCGACAGGATTCTTTCTATAAACGGCGCGGCGATGAACAACTTCTACGATATTCAGCAGTACGTTGGAACAAGGGCGGGCGAAAAACTTTTCATTGAGTACGAGCGGGACGGCCGCATCTTCACTACAGAAATGACCGCCTCGCTCGACAAAAAAACGGGGCTCGGCAAAATCGGAGCTTACCCCTTTATTCCTCTTGTTGTCGGAAGCGTAAGGCAAGGCTCTTCGGCGGAGACAGCTGGAATTCGCGCAGGCAATGAAATTCTAGCTGTAGACGGAAAGCCTGTATCAAACCACATTGAGTTTGCGGCGGCGTTTTCAGGAAAGCCAGAGCAGGTTGCTCTTACCGTGAAGCACGAAAGCGTTACGGTTGATAGGACAATCACCGTAATTTATCGCGAAAATGGCGAAGCGGAAACTGGAATAGGCTGGACTCCGGTTTCGGTTACAGTGCCGGGAGCTCCCTTCCCTTCTTGCATTCTCAAGGGAATGCAGGAAACTGCCGAAATGGTTGCTCTCACGCTAAAAAGCCTCACGCTGCTTTTTAAGGGCATTGACCTTACGGAAGCGGTTTCAGGACCGGTGCGCATAACGGTTATGCTTGGGGAAGCCGCCTCGGCAAGCGCTATGAGCTTTTTGGAGCTTGTCGCGATTATCTGCGTCTCTCTTTTCTTGATGAACCTTCTTCCAATCCCTGTCCTTGACGGCGGAGTAATACTCGTGGCGCTGATAGAAGGCGTTTCAAGAAAAAAGATAAAGCCTAAAACCCTCTACAGGATACAGCTTGGCGGCGCTGCAATAATCGCCGTTATCTTTGTCTTTGCCCTTTTTGGCGACATTCGCTACTTAATAAGATAAAATAAAGGATTGCTATGAGAAAAATCACATGCCACTGCGAACAAGTGTTTTCCGTGGATTTGCCTGAAACCGTCAATCTCGATGAAAAGCCTGAAATTATCGAAGACATCGCTGATGGGTCGTTTTTAACGTGCATCTGCCCTGCATGCGGAGCGGCACTGCATACTGACTTGCAGACTGATGTTATCTGGCCGTCAAAGGACGCATCAATCAGGCTTGTCCCGGAGCTTGAGCGCTTTAGCTATGTTACCGGGAAAAAGAAAGCGCCGCGAGGATTTCAAATTGTAATCGGCTACCCTGAACTTGCCGACCGCGTTGCCGCCTTGTGCGCCGGGCTTGACCCGCTTGCAGTCGAGGCAATAAAGTACCGTCTTCTTGAAAAAGCGCGTGAAACTCCGTTTGAAAAAGAGCCCGAAGTTTATTTTGAAAAAATAACAGACAGCGGCTCTCTTGAATTTCATGTGTTCGGGCTAAAAAAAGATGAGGTTGCCGTAACCCATGTGCCTTTTTCGCTTTATGAAAAAGTGAAGCGGCAAGCGGAGGAAAATCCCCGTGACGAGCTTTTTAGCGCCTTGAAAAACGGGGCGTATATTTCCGTGCAAAATATCTATTCGGAACAAAAATGATAAAAAGCGCAAAACAACAAAAAATAGCTTTTCTGGCCGCCGTGCTGTGCGTCGTGTTCGCGGGCTGCCTTTCCGCTCAAGCCGTCCGGTCGATGGACCATGCTAATGCCTTGCCGCTTAGCGCTACAAGAAAGCACCCGGGAGCAATAACTTCGTGCGTTCAGGGGGCTGATGCTTCAGGCGCGCCTGTTTTCTTTTTTGGAGACTCCGCGGGCTTTATTTCCATGCACGAAGTTTATCCGCTTGCAGAAAGCGGGGAGCGGCGAACCAACGCAGCAGCTTCTTCAGTCTTTTTCCCCGAAATGAAGGGTATGTGGCAGGTGAGCGACCTTCCCATAAGAATGATTGCGGCGCATCCGGACGGAAAACTCATCGCCATTTACGAATCCGACGGCTTCAGCACGCACAGGGTTTCGCTTTGGAATTGGGCGGAAAAGCAGCGCATTTATGCCAAGCGCTTTCAGGATTCTATAAACGCAATCAGCTGGTCGGCGAACGGCACATACCTGATGGTTGCAAACACATCGTTTAACGGCATCACGTTTTTGAAAGGGGAAGCTGGAACAGTTACTAGGCCGTTCAACTCATCGCCCGGCATTGTAAACTTGAGCGCAACAGGAAAATCCGAGCGCTCGGTTGTAAACTACGCGCCAGCGGGACGCATTGTCTATACAAACCTTTCAAGCGGCGAAACAATCGAAGAATATCTTACAGAGCCAAACCTTTTTTCAACAAGCCTTTGCAACAACAACCGCACGATTATAGGCTTTACCGAAAGCGGCGCTTTCGCGGTAAATGCGCTGGACGGCTCCGTTTTGTCTGCTTTTGATGCTAAAAACCCTGTCGCTGCGACAGCGAGCGCCGACACCGAGCCGGTGTGGTTTGAGCGCGCGGCGGGCGAGTGGTTTTTGCGTCGCGGCGACCTTGAAGCCGAGTTTGTCGACCTGCCTGCGGGCACGGAAATTTCAGCTGCCGCGGGCACAGAGCAATTCAGAATCTTCGGCACAAATACAGGGGATATCTATGTCTTTGCTGGCGGCACCGCTATGCGAGAAGATACTGTGCCCCTCACGCAGATTATGGGAATATGCGCTTCCGGCGATTTTTTCTATTTTATCGCCGACGGAAATCTGTACCGGGCAGCGGAATACGGAGAAGAACCGGCTCTCCTGCTTTCCTCATCGGAAAGCGCAGGCCGCGCGGCTTTTGGCGCGATTAGCTCGCGGATAGATTCCGCCGCGCCTGCCGGAAGGGACACGCTTCTTCTCTGGTCTTCAACCTCGCCCGCGCCTCTTGTGCGCTTTGACGAAAAGACAGGCGAAACAGCGCGGCTTTACACGCCGGAAAGAGGAATAACATCGCTTTCCGTTACGGAATCGGGGATTGCGCTTATAGAAGGCAATTCCCGCGCTGTGTTCATCGGAAACGGAAGCGGTGCGCCTTTTGTTTATTCCGCAACAGGCTTGCAAGACGCGGTGATGGTTTCGGACACCCGCATGCTTGTCGCGAAATCATCTGATACGCGCTCGCCCGCGCCGCTCATTTTGATTGACGTGTCCACAGGAGAAACCGTCCCTTTGAGCTTTTCCGCCGACATTTGCTTTTCACTTACGCCCGTAAGCGAGCGGCAAAACATCCTTTATGCTTACGCTGTAACATCGGGCAGCGATCAGAGCGGAAAAAGAACCGAAGTTATTTTGATTCGGCTTAACACGGAGCGGGTTTCTCAAACTGAAATTGAGACTGTAGCGGTTTACTCCGATGAAGACTTGAGCGCGGAATTGTTCCCCCTCGCCGCCGACCGCGCACTCGCCACGCTTGGAAAAACGGGCTTGAGCGAAATACGAAGGCGAAACGGACGGCAGCGCATGTTTGAGCGCACATACTCCCTTCCCGCGAAAATCGCGGCAACAGAGAAAAGCACCATAACCCTTAATTGCGACGGCTCTCTCTCTTGGTACAGTACGTCAGGAAAAGCCGACGGCAACCTCGCGCTTTCTTTGTCGGGGGAGTGGATGTATGATAGATAGAATTGAGAGCTTAGCTCTTAGCCCTAAGCCTTGAATACACACGCTTTAAGCCCTCATACGCTTTTTGGGGTTTTTGGGGAAGAAGCGTCCTCGCGGCAATGCCGGCGGCGCCTCTAAGGCAGTCTTTAAGCGTCCTGCTTTTCCTCGCAGCGGTGTGCAAGCCTTTTTTATCAAGGTTTGCGATGAAGGCATCGTAGCGGGGATGCTTTCTTTTCTGCTCATTAAGGAGCGTGTTGTGTTCCATTGCAAAGTCCATGTCCGTCTCAAAGACGTTGCAGATGTCTTTAATCCCCTCTATTAGTGCCTGTCCCCGCTCTGTGCGCACAAACGCGATTGATGAGCCTTTCGCATTCCACTCGCGCTTGTTTTCAGGCGTTAGTCCCCAGAAATCGCCGATTGTAAGGTCGCTTGCGTGCTTCTCTCCCTTGAAATTGCAAGCATAGCAACGCGGCAGGGAGCAAATCGCAAAGGCGCGGCCGTAGTCGGTAGAATAAAATGGCTTTTCGTAAACCCTGCCATCCGAAAACACGGCACGAAGGTAAGGCGGTGTCCAGAGCCCGTTTTTCTTGTAGCGGACGGTAAAGTCTACAATAGATGAGCGGTATTTCTTTTCTAGGTCGGTGAGGTATTCATCAGCTATTCTTTTTGAAGTCGGACCGTGGCAGATTAAGTCAACGCAGGTTAAATTTTGAGCGTCGCGCTTCAAATACGCTTTTATTGCGCCTATGTCGCAGGGAAGCCCGATAACGAGCGCTTCCCTCTCGCTTTCAAGGTCGCTTTTGACAGCCTCATAAAGATTAAAGCCATCGTACACTTTTTCGGATTCAACGTATTTTGAGCCGCGGAATGCGGCCAAGTCGGAAAGCTCCGCAGCCCGCGCCCACTGACCTGTGCGGAAGTCAGGGGAGTAGCGCACGGAAAAGACAACGCCGCCCGCCTCTATTGCCTTACGCGCAATCGCGTAGCCGAACCCGCCCGAAGCGGACTGGACAAGAAGAGCCTCGTCCTTTAGATAACCTGAGTATGCGGCAAGAACCCCGCGATTCATGCCGCAACCTCAAGACTATTGTTACAATGACTGTGCCCCCCCCCGTCTTATTTCTGCATTGCCTTTGTTATCGCAAACGACAAGGCATTCTTCCGTTTCCTTGCGGTGCGTGCTGATGTAAGAAAAGGTATCGGGCAGGTAGCCGTAGCCAATGTAGGCTGCAATGTCCTCATTTTTAGGAATGCCGAGCGCCTCTTTCACTTTAGTGTTTCGTGCCGTGCCCTTGATGCACTGGAAAATGCAAGACCCTAACCCTCGCGAATGGATTGCCATCACAAGGCTTTCAATAAAGATGCCGGCATCAATCCACGCCTGCAAAACCTCGCCCGTAGAGTAATAAGCCTTGTTCACAGTTACAACGAGCAGGTTATAAATGTCGCGGGAAACAAAGGGGTCAGGGAAGAGCGAGCGCAAGGCTTCGCTGTCCGCAATGTAATAGACTTTCGCGGACTGCCTATTGCACGCGGAGGGGCAAATTAGCGCCGTTTGCACAATATCCCGCACTGTGTCGTAGTCAACGCGCGCCTTTGCAAGATTGCGCAGGCTGTGCCGCGTCTTTACAAACCTGTCGTATTGCGCCGCGTCAATAAAGGACAAAAACGAAGTATCCGCTCTTTCTATGCATATATTATGGAATAAAGAAGGGGAAATGCCGTATTTGGCGGCAAAAGTGTCAAGCTTTTGCGAAACTTCTTCTGCGTACTCCCCGCCTTCGCTTTGAACAAAGAGCCGCGCAATGCCTGCCGCTTCTTTTGCTATATCGGAGTCGGCAGGGTAGCCGCTGTCAAGCAACGCAGCCGTATCTGCAAGCACGGAAAGGCAGGATGTGGCAAGCGACTTGGCGTTGTACTTTTCTTTTACAATGCTCTTTTCTATTACGTGAATGCGTATTTTAAGCCTTGCAATGGTAGAATCTATAGAAGAAAAGCGGTCAAAGGCGAACATAAGCTCTTCGCCTAAAACCTTATCCGCGCGGCTCTTTGCGGTTTTTCGCCGCCTTGCGTCAACAACCTTTTTTGCTGGCTCAAACAAATGAAGCTTCCTTAAAAGGTCTTTTGCAGTTTCGCGCACTAGCGTATTTCTCCTTAAATTTAGTTCTCAGCTCTGAACAGCCGCCTGCGCCGCAGCCAACCTAGCTACCGGCACGCGGAAAGGCGAGGTCGACACATAGTCCATTCCCGCGCGGCAGCAGAACTTTACAGACTCAACATCGCCGCCGTGCTCGCCGCATATTCCAAGCTTTATGTCCTTGCGCACGGCGCGGCTTGAGTCAATCGCGCTTTTAACGAGGAAGCCAACGCCCTTTTGGTCAAGGCTCTGGAAGGGATCTGCCTTGAAAATGCCCGCCCTTATTTCGTCAACATAAACGGGCAGGAACTTGCCGGCATCGTCGCGGCTAATGCCTAACGTCATCTGCGTCAAGTCATTTGTGCCGAAAGAGAAAAACTCGGCGCGCGAAGCAATCTCGCCAGCAAGAATTGCGGCGCGTGGCGTTTCAATCATCGTGCCAACCTTGTAGTCAACTTCCGCGCCGCTTGCCTCCATTGCGGCGGACGCTACGTTTCGAATCCTCTCCTCAAGCAGGGCAAACTCTTTTGCGTCAATTACAAGCGGCACCATAATTTCAGGAAACACCTTTACGCCCTTCTTTGCCATGTTGCAGGCGGCAGTCATAATCGCCGTAACCTGCATGTCAAGAATTTCAGGATACGACACCGCAAGGCGGCATCCCCTGTGCCCAAGCATGGGATTAGCCTCATGGAGCTTTTCGATTCTCTGCCTTACAACATCAAGCGGAAGGCCAGAAGCCTCGGCGAGCGCCCTCTGCCCTTCTTCGTCATGCGGGACAAACTCGTGCAGCGGCGGGTCAATAAGGCGGACTGTTACGGGAAGCCCGCCCATCGCTTCAAAGATTTTCTCAAAGTCGCCTGTTTGAATTGGGAGGAGCACGTCAAGCGCCTTTTTGCGGTTTTCTACGCTATCGGCGATAATCATGCACCTTATTGCAAGGATTCGTTCTTCGGAATCAAAGAACATATGCTCCGTGCGGCAAAGCCCTATGCCTTCTGCCCCGCGCTCCCTTGCGGCGGCGGCATCATACGGGGTGTCCGCGTTAGTCCTCACGCGCACGGTGCGTATTTCGTCAACCCACTTCATTAACGTGTTGTAAGACTCGGGAAGCTCGGGCTGAACGAGCTTGAGCGCGCCCACATACACGTTGCCGTTTGAGCCGTCAAGCGTTATAACATCGCCTTCCTTTACGGTAACGCCGCCGCCTGCAACAGTGAACGCCTTTTTTTCGTAGTCTATGCTAAGCTTTTCGCAGCCTACAATGCAGCACTTTCCCCAGCCTCTTGCGACAACGGCGGCGTGGCTTGTCTTTCCGCCTGTCGCGGTGAGAATGCCAGAAGCCGCGTGCATTCCGCCAACATCCTCCGGGCTTGTTTCCTTTCGCACAAGGATAGCGGATTCTCCGTCGGCTGCAATCCTTTCAGCAGTTTCAGCCGAAAAGCACACCTTCCCCGATGCCGCGCCAGGCACCGCGTCAATCCCCTGCACAAGAAAGCTTTTTTTCTTTTCTTCAGCTGACGCGCCTATCGCAGGGTAAAAAATGCCTTCGATATCGCTTGCCTTAATCCGCGTTACCGCCGTTTCCTTCGTTATAAGGCCTTCGGCAACCAAGTCAACCGCAATCTTAAAAGCCGCGACAGGCGACCTCTTCCCCGTGCGGCACTGGAGCATGTAGAGCTTTCCCTCTTCAACGGTAAACTCCATGTCCTGCATATCGCGGTAGTGGTTTTCTAGCCTTTCGCGCACATCGCAAAGCTGCTTGTAGGCCGCCGGGTCTTTTTCTGCAAACTCGGCGAGCTTTAGTGGCGTGCGAATGCCCGCCACAACATCCTCGCCTTGAGCATTTATAAGATAGTCTCCGTAAAAAACGTTTTCGCCGGTGTTCGGGTCGCGCGTAAAGCACACGCCGGTGCCCGAAGTGTCGCCCTTGTTTCCAAAGACCATTTGAACAACATTGACTGCCGTTCCCTTAACGCCTGTTATCTTTTCAACGCGGCGGTATGTTACGGCTTTTTCCGCCATCCAAGAGTTAAAAACCGCGGCAATCGCCCCCCAGAGCTGCTCGCGCGGGTCTTGCGGAAAATCGCTTTTAACTTCCTGCTTATAAATAGCCTTGTACGTTTCAATAAGGGCTTTAAGCTCATCAGCGTTTACATCGGTATCGGCGATTTTCTGCCCCTGCGGAACACCCAGCCTTTTGCGGGTCGCGCTCTCCTTTATGCTGTCGAGCTCATCGTCAAACTTAGAGCGGGCAATGCCCATCGCTGTACTGCCGTACATCATTATAAAGCGGCGGTATGCGTCAAGCGCAAAGCGCTCGTTCCCTGTCTTTTCTGCAAGCCCTGCCGTTGACACGTCAGTAAGCCCCAAGTTGAGTATCGTTTCCATCATGCCAGGCATTGAAACAGGAGCGCCAGAGCGCACGGAAACTAAGAGCGGGTCGCTAGGGTCGCCTAATCTTTTGCCCGTTGTTTTTTCAAGCTGCTCAATGTATTTTTCTACTTCTTCTTTAAGGCCTTCGGGGTATTTCCTTCCGTTCTTGTAATAAAGCTCGCAGACTTCGGTCGTAATCGTAAAGCCCGCAGGGACTGGAAGCCCTATGCTTGTCATTTCCGCAAGACCTGCGCCCTTTCCGCCGAGGAGCTCCTTCATGTCTCCCCTGCCCTCTGCGGCTCCGCCGCCAAAAAAATAAACTAACTTTTGTTCCGCCATTGCGTGCATTCTCCTTTTATTTGTGTTGAAAAGCAATTTATGTAGAATTATATAATATTCTAGGATTTATTTCAGTGCCGACTCGTACACCTTAACGTAGTTTTTCGCCGAAGTGTCCCAGCCGAACTCCTTTTTCATGCCGCGAAGCTTCATCGCGCTTATATGTTCCGGCTTGTTGTACCAAGCGTACATCGCCCAGCCCACAGTGTTGTAAATGCTCTGCGGCGTAAGGTTATCCATGACAAAGCCTGTACCCTCCCCTGTCTGCTCGTTGTAGTTTTCCACAGTGTCCGCAAGGCCGCCCGTCCTTCTTACAATCGGCAACGTGCCGTAAAGGAGCGAGTACATCTGATTTAAGCCGCAGGGCTCATAGCGCGAAGGCATTAGGAAGAAGTCCGAGCCCGCTTCAATCAGGTGGCTCAAAGACTCATTGAAGCCGATATACGTCCTGAAATTAGGCAGCTTTGACGCAAGGGCCGAAAGCTCATTCTCGCACCACGTCTCGCCCGACCCCAGCACAACCATCTGAAGGCGCATATCCGTGCATATTTGATACGCGGAGCCATACGCGGGACCGAAAAGCTCCGAAACGCCTTTTTGGTCTGCAAGGCGCGTTATAATTCCTATTACGGGTATGCTTTCGTCAACCTCAAGCCCCATTTTTGCCTGAAGGTCTAGCTTGTTTACAGCCTTTTTGCCTATTGTCCTTGCCGTGTACTGTTGCGGAATAAACTTGTCATGAGCGGGATTCCAAATTTCGGTGTCAACGCCGTTGAGAATGCCCGTTAGGTCGCCAGAGCGGAAGCGGAGAATGCCGTCAAGCCTAAAGCCGTACTCAGCCCGCTGGATTTCCTGCGCGTAAGTCGGGGAAACTGTCGTGAGCTTGTCGGCGGAAAAAATTCCCGCTTTAAGAAAATTCATTCTGTCCCAGTCCTCAAAGCCTGCGGAGTAAAAATTATCCCAGCTCAAGCCCGTATACGGATAAAAATGCTTGCTGTAAACGCCCTGATAGCCAATGTTGTGGATTGTAAAGACGCTCGCGGTATTGGCAAACTCATCATGCCGCTCGTTGAACTTCAAGAGAATCGGGGCAAGCGCCGCCGCCCAGTCGTGCGCGTGGATTATATCGGGGTACCAGTGCAGCTTTCGGCAAAGCTGAAACGCCGCGTGCCCCAAAAGCGAAAAGCGCACGGGGTTGTCGTGA
>CAZDXD010000006.1:0-24945 GCA_964509415.1 uncultured Treponemataceae bacterium | reverse complement strand
CGGCAGCGACTGTTGCGTTTTGTCCTATTTTTTTGCCTTGCAGAATAAAGCTGTTAGAGCTGACAAAGGTATTCTTGCCAAGCAAGACGTAGCCGGCGATTGAACACCTCGACATTATCGAACAGCAATCTTCAATAGTCGCGTCATGGCCGACCCCTGATGCAACGTTTATAAAGACCCCGCTGCCAATAGTTACGTTAACAGAAATCCGGCAGAAGTCCGTTATCACGTTGGCAATGCCCATTCGCGCGCTAGGGTCTATAATGGAATGTCGTGAAATGATATTGGGGAAAGACAAATTTGCCCTTCCCTGTAGTTTTGATAATAACTTGGTTTTGCCATTCGTATTTGCAAAACCCAGCACAACGGCTGTTTTTTCGTTTTCTAGGTAGTTTTCCGGTAATACCGGCACCCCATCTACCTCTTTCGGCAAATCGGGGTTATTGTCTATAAAGCCTGCTATATGCCAGATGTCCGCATAGTCGCGGCGTATAAGGGCAAGAATCTCGCGGCCCAAGCCGCCTGCACCGTAAATTACAAGGTTAGAAAGACCTTCTCCATTGCCTGCCAATTGTTCCTCCTATGATTCGCCTCTTTTTTGCCCGTAAAATCTCTGTCGTGAACTCTATGCAACCCGACATGTGAACGCGGGAACAGAGAAATTTTAGGCGGATAAAGTTGAGTATGCTAATTAAAAAAAGAAGCTTGATTATGGCTAATGTGATTAGATGCCGCTTTTTGGGCTGTGTTGCGGTGTTTTGGCTATCTAGTTGTGTAGAGCTAGGCTGATGTGCCTCATGTGTAATAGTAGCGGGGGGGGGCAGTTCTCATTGTTGTTGCCATTCCTTCTTGTAGCGCAAGGCTGCCTCGCGCCTGCCAGTATTTCAGCAGAAAAGCCGGGTTTGGTCAAGGGGAGTTTAGCGCTTAGCTGACTAGCCCCCTATTCATGCTTCCTGTCTTATAGCCGCCGAGGTCAAGCGCGACGTACTTAAAGCCAAAGCCGCGCAGGGTTTCTTCAATTAACTCCGAAACGTCAGGCTCAAGGATTTTTGCAAAAAGGCTTTTTTCTGTTTCTATGCGGGCGGTATCCCCGTGCACTCGCACCCGCACCTGTCGGAAGCCCATTTTGCGCAAAAGCTCTTCGGAACGCTCTACCATAGAAAGGGCGGCGGCTGTAATCGTTTCGCCATAGACAAAGCGGGTGGAAAGGCAGGCGGCAGAAGGCTTGTCCCACGCGGCAATCCCTGCCGCTTTTGCAGCTTCGCGTATGTCAGCCTTACAAAAGCCTGCCTCGCGCAAGGGGCTTTTAACGCCGAGCTCCTCTAACGCCCGCATGCCGGGGCGGTAATCGCCCGCGTCGTCCGTATTGGAGCCGTCAATCACGCAGGCTAAGCCGCGATTGCGGGCAAACTCAATCAGGCGCGAAAAGACATAACGCTTGCAAATATAGCAGCGGTCAGGCGGATTTTCTGCAAAGCCTTCTATTTCGGAAAGCTCGTCAATTTCGATTATAGCGTACTCTATGCCTTCGGCTGCGCAAAAGAGGCGAGCCTCATCAAGCTCAGCTGACGGAAGCGAGCGCAAGCTTGCGGTAACGGCAACAGCGTTTTTGCCGAGAACGCGGCACGCCGCTTTAAGGAGGAATGTCGAGTCTATCCCGGAAGAAAAGGCTACAGCCGCGCTGCCGAGAGAGCGGAGGATTTCTTCAAGGCGTGCCGTTTTTTCTGCAAGAGTGCCGTTGCTTGCGCTATCTGCTATCCTGTCAGCCATTTTTGCCCTCATTTTTTGCACCGTCCGCGCCATTTGCAGAGCGCGCTTCCTTCTCGATGAGGCTTCGAGCCTCGTCAAAGCTAATGCCCCTCTCCCGCGCAATTCGCGCAATGTCGTCCGCTTCCCACTTTGCGCGCACAACGCCAAAGCCTGTAGACACCTTGCGCCTCGCCTCCCCAAAAGGCGTTAAAAGCGTCTCTTCGCGCCTTTCAAGAACATGGCGGCGCTTTTCGCACTCGCGCAAGCCGATTGTCGTTGTATGCAAAAAGATGGTTTTAATGACTTTTTCTTTATCTTCCTTGCGGCAAAGGACGCAAAGCAGCACCCCAGAGCGCGACTTTTTCATGCCGGCAGGGACTGTAAACGCGTCTATGGCACCCGCCGCAAAAATGCGCTCCACCGCAAAGGCAAGGGCCTCCGCTGTCATGTCGTCAATGTTGCAAGAAAGCTCAATCACGCTATCTTCATCTTTTGCGGTTGCGTTTGGGCTCTCGCCTAAAATGGCGCGGACGCAGTTTACCCGCTCGCCAAAGTCGCGCTTTCCCATTCCGTAGCCGACAGCGCTTATGCTCATTAAAGGCATTTCCCCAAACTCTGCCGCAAAGCGCTTTAGAAGAGCCGCGCCCGTAGGCGTGCACATTTCGCCTTTAATACTCCCCGCGTAAACGGGAATGCCCTTTAGGATTAGCGCTGTAGCAGGCGCGGGAACGGGAAGGATTCCGTGAGCGCACTTTACCGTGCCGCTTCCCGTGCAGACGGGGGAGCAAACAACCCTATCCGCCGCGATTTCACGCATAAGGAGAGAGACCGCCGCAATGTCCGCGACAGCGTCCATCGCCCCCACCTCGTGAAAATGAATTTGGCTGACGGGTACCCCGTGCACGGCGCTTTCCGCCTCGGCGATAATGTTGTAAACGCCAAGAATGTCGCCTTTAGCCTCATCAGGAAGGGAGAGCGCATTGATAATGGCTTCAATGTCTTGCATTCCGTTGTGCGAATGCGCGTGCTCGTGGTGGTGGTTATGCTCATGCGAATGCCCGTGCTCGCAGTGTTCGTGTCCGCCGTGGCAGTGCCCGTGTTCATGGTGCCCGTGCTCGCAGTGTTCGTGGTGCGCGGGATGATTTTCTTCCCCCTCCTCCTCTCCGTTAATCAGCACGGAAAAGCCTGTGCCCGTTACTCCGCCGCTCTCCTTTCGCTCCCTTAAAAACTCAACATGGGGAATGGCAAGGGCATTCATCTTCTTTATAAAGGCTTGAGCCTCCGCGTCAGGCAAAAGGTCAAGGAGGGCGGCTGCAAGCATATCGCCCGCAGCACCCATCGCGCAGTCAAGGTAAAGCGTTTTCATATTCTGTTCTCCGTTTTTAGCTTTCGGCTTTCGTTTTCGCTTCCATGTGATTAATCATGCCGGCAAGGTAGCCCGCCCCGAATCCGTTATCGATGTTCACGACGGACACGCCGCTTGCGCACGAGTTTAGCATGGAAAGGAGCGCCGAAAGCCCGTTAAATGACGCGCCGTAGCCTACGCTTGTAGGCACGGCAATCACTGGGCAGTCCGCAAGCCCGCCGATTACGCTTGCAAGCGCGCCTTCCATTCCCGCGATGGCGATTATTGCTGCGGCGCTCATTATCTCTTCCATGTGCGCTAAAAGCCTGTGAAGCCCCGCAACGCCCACGTCATAAAGGCGCGAGACCTCGTTGCCGAAAAATCGGGCGGTTACGGCAGCTTCTTCCGCGACGCGGATATCGCTTGTGCCAGCGGCGGCTATTACAATGCGCCCTATGCCGTCAGGGGGAGGAAAGCCGCCAACGACCGCCGCTTGCGCCTCATCGAAGTACTCAAAGCTGCAAGCGGCTTTGAGCGCGTCCGCTTTCTCTTGTGAAAGGCGCGTTACAAGAATGCGCTCCTGTCCGCTTTTTTTCATTGCGTCGATAATGCCCGCAATTTGTTCTGCCGTTTTGCCCGCGCCGTAGATTACCTCTGCCGCGCCCTGCCTTATCTTGCGGTGAAAGTCAATTTTCGCAAAGCCTATGTCCTCAAAAGGCGCGGTTTTCAGCTTTAGCAGCGCCTCGTCAACCGAAAGGGCGCCTTCCTTTACTGCCTCAAGAATTGCCTTTGTGTCGCTTTTCATGATTGTGTCCTTCTAAAAAACGCTGACGGGAGGATTAGGTTGCAGCGCTTTCAATTATCTTTTTGATTTCGGCAATGGCGCTGTGGATAAGCGTACCCGTGTTAAAGCCCGAAACGCCCGCGATTATGTTGTCGCAGTTGTTAAAGGGAATCAGAACGCGCTTGGCGCGGCTTCGGGCAATGGACACTGCCATCTTCGCGGTAATTTCGCCAAAGAGGGAGTCCGCAATCACAATACCCAAAGGTCCTACAATGATGTCGGCTTTGCGGCAAGCGACAGCGACCGCGTTCTCTCCCGTAGCCGCTTCGTCAGCGCCGGCCTTTATCATCACCGAAGTCGCCGCCTCGCTTGTGCCGACAGCAAGCACGACCGCGCCCTCAATTTCGCGCTTAATTGCCGAAACAAGCTGCCTGCCTATTCCGCCGCCCTGCCCGTCAACAACAAGTATTTTCATGAAACCTCCAGCATAACGATTGTACATTATAGCGAGTGGAATACGAAAAAGCAAATCGGGGAAACTTAGTGATCTAGCTTCTTAGTTGCCTAGTGGTCTAGTTTCTTAGAGGCTGTTCTAATAAAAAAATTGATTGCGCGGGTATCCAAGCCGCTAGAATCGCGCAGCGTAGCTTCTAGCGAGCTTCGTTGCGCGTTTCGAAAATCGCCCATCCACAGCGGCTAAATAGCCTATTTACTCTGAATAAATAGCTTATTTAGTTCGACTAAATAGCCTATTTAGCGCGAGTAAATAGCTTATTTAGTCTGAATAAATAGCCTATTTAGTCCTCTTGGATCGTCGGCTGACGTTTTGAAAATCGCTTGCTGACGTTTTGTCAGCTTACGCCTGACGTTTTGTAAATCGGATTCATTCTCAATAAAGTGCTGGGTGCTGTGGCTCTTAGCACTTAGCACTCAGCGCTAAACCGACTGCAATTCAGACACATTTACGGCAGTAATTAAGGCACGCTGCTCGACCTTGCGCCTAAAATTGCGTATAATATTCTTTGTGTTTTGTGCCTCCATTTTGCGGCTTATTATTTCTGCCGCGGCGTTTGCGTTTTTTTTCGCTTCCTGTACGGAAAAAGCGGCGGAAATTTCTGCAACAGCCGAGCCGGTGCAGTCAGCGGACATCTGGGAAGGCAAAAAGTCAACGCTTCTTGTGCTTGCCGGACAGGATTTCCCTGAAGAGAGCGGAATTGCGGATTTTGTTTCATGGGAATACGGCTTGGCGGAAGAGAAGGGGCGCGCGCGGTTTCTTTACTGGCCGCACACCTTCGAAGAAAGAGACGCTTCATTAAGGCTTTTAAGCAATACCGCGCAGGAAGAAAGCCCTGAAATTGTTGTTGCCTTCGCTGCTCCTGAAGGGACGTTGCGCGAGCTTAACCGCATACGCGCTGAATTTCCTGAAATTAAAATTGTAAGCATTTTCCCGTCTGACGAGGCTCTGCCAATAGAAGCGGTTTCGGATATGGTAATCGACATGGACATTTCCGATGTTGAGGGGGCAGGGATTGACGGCGGGATAACTGCGGAAGAAGAGACAGCGCTTGACATAACGGCGAGGGAGGCTGCGGCGCTTATTCTTGGCGCGGTTTTTTCAATGGAAATGGAAGAAATGGAAGCCGGCAGTTCCGGCGCTCCAGTCCGAGCGTTGCTTGAAACGGGCATGCGCTTTGCAGAGGCAGTTGCCATGTCTGCGGATGCAGACTTTACAGGGCTTTGCTGGGAATACGCGCAGGCAGTAGACCCAGACACGGGCTTAAGGTCAAGAAAACACGTCCTTATACGAAAAATCAAAGAAGATGAAAGATGATGAACACACTTGAGGAATGCCGGCACGGAATCTGGGGAAGCCCTGACTGCCTTGCAAGCCTTGAGGCGGCGGATAGCGCGAAGCTTCTTTTGATTTCGGATACGCACTCAAGGGTTGAAATTCTTCGCGGCATCCTAAAAGACTTTGGCGCAGCCTGTGACGCGCTCATTTTTGCAGGTGACGGTGTTGCTGATATTATTGAGTGTTGCGAAGAAGCCTTGGCAGAGGAGAACGTCCGCGCGATTCTCCCTCCGCTTATAGCGGTTGTGGCAGGCAACAGCGACCTTCCCGTGTACAGCGTTGCTTCAAAATCGGGCAGCGAAGCATCTAGCCAATCGGGCAGCGAAGCATCCAGCCAATCGGGCAGCGAAGCATCCAGCCTTAAGGATATTGAAAGGCGCGTGTTTTTCAAAGCGCCGCTGACGCAGATTCTGACTGTCTGCGGAAAAAAAATTCTGGTAACGCACGGGCATCTTTATTCTGTCAATTCTTCCATAGAGACGCTTGTAAACACGGCGCGGCACAATGAATGCTCGATTGCTGTTTATGGGCACACCCATATTGCGGCGGCGCAGGCTTATAAATCCGTTTTTGCGATTAACCCGGGCAGCGCCTGTTTGCCGCGCGGGGATTCACGAGCGAGCTTTGCGGTTCTTAAAATAAATGCCTCATCTGAACAGCCGGAATATTCTTTTTACCAGCCGGGGGATGGAATTCCCCCATTTGGGGAAAAGCCGGGCCGCCGCCTGTACTGAAAAAGCCGCTGGTTCAAAGCGCCGCGGCTTAAAACCGCAAGGCTCCGCTAAACCGTTAAAAGCCTTTTTGCTTTGCCTCATCCCAGAGCGCGTCCATTTCTTCAAGGCTTGCAGCTTCTGGCGTTAAGCCTTTTTCAAGAAGAGCTTTTTCCACATAGCCAAAACGCTGCTCGAATTTCTTGTTAGCGCGCATGAGGGCAACCTCCGCGTTTACATTGAGGCGGCGCAGAAGATTGACGGCGGCAAAAAGAAAATCGCCCGCTTCTTCTTCAATGCGGGATTGTGCCTTTTCATCTCTGTTTTGCGACGAAACTTCAACGCGGAGCTCCGCAGCTTCTTCCCTGACTTTCTCCCAGATGCCTTCAATTTGCGGAAAATCAAAGCCTACTTTTGCAGCCTTTTTTTGCATCTTCTGCGCCCTTGCAAGAGGCGGAAGAGAGCCGGAAACGCCGCCGAGCAGGCTTTCTGTCTTTCTGCCTTCAATATCTTGCTTTATTTTATCCCACTGCGCCAAAACTTCTTCCGCAGTTGAAACGGACGGCGCATTTTCCTGATTGCCGAACACGTGCGGGTGGCGGCGAATAAGTTTTTCAGAAAGCGCGGTGAATGTTTCCGCTATGGAAAAAGCTCCCTGCTCCTGATAAATTAAGGCAACCATAAGCGCATTAAGCAAAACATCGCCAAGCTCTTCGCGGATATGCTCAAGGCCGCCTTCGGTTATCGCCTCGACAGCCTCGTATGCTTCTTCAATTATGTTTTCCCGTAGTGTAAGGGGCGTTTGCTCCCTGTCCCACGGGCAGCCGCCCGGCGCCCTAAGCCGCGCAATAACCCTGTAAAGCTCGGTAAAGGCTGCGGCCGCTTCTAGCTCTTCTTTTTTGCTTTGCGTGCTATCCATTTTTCTCTCCTAGGGGACTAAAGTACTTTCCTTTTGCCCCAGTCCTTTAACAGCAATGAAGGCTCTCCGTCCAACGCGGCGCAAAAAAGCTTTCCAGCTTCGGCAAAGACGGCGGGAAGCGCCTCCATTTCTTTTTCCGCAAACGGAGAAAGAACGTAGGATGCGATGTCGGGATGCTCTGGTCTTCCAACGCCGATTCTTATGCGCCAAAAGTCCGCAGTGCCAAGAGAGGCTTTAAGGGAGCGAAGCCCGTTGTGCCCGCCAAGCCCGCCGCCTCTCTTAAAGGAGACGGTTCCAAAACTAAGCTCTATATCGTCGTGAATGATGAGGATTTCTTCAGGCGGGATTTTATAAAAGGAAGCAAAAGCGCCTGCGCTTTCGCCTGAAAGGTTCATATAGGTTTCAGGCATAAGGAAATAAACGCGCCGCCCGGAGTTGGGCGAGCCCGGCGGCCAAGAAAGCTGCGACCACTGTCCGCTAAAGCCGCGCCTAAAGGAAAGGGCAGGGAAAAAGTCAAGCGAGCGCGCAAAAAGCCAAGCCGCGTTGTGGCGCGTTTTTTCGTATTCCTTCCCGATATTCCCCAGAAAAACCACAAGCGATATGCTCTCCGAAGCCATAGCGCCCAATTCTATATAAATTCACGGAAATAGTGTATACTCCTATTCATGAATGAAAAAGAAATACTAATTGTCGGGCACAAAAATCCCGACACGGATTCCATTGTCTCTGCCGCGGCATACGCGGCTTTTAAGCATGAGCAGGGGGTAAAAAACTGCCGCGCAATAAGGGCGGGCAAGCCTACGCCGCAGACAGAATACATTTTTAACAGATTCGGCGTTCCGCTCCCTGAGTTTATTCCTGACCTGATTCCGAAGGCGGAGCATTACTATAAGCCGGGCGCTGCAAGCGTTTCAGAAGACACATCTCTTAGCGAGGCTATGGCGCTTCTCAATAAAACCGGCGTAAGGGTGCTTCCTGTTGTGGACAAGAAAGGAAAATACCATTCGCTTTTGCACTACAGCGCGTTTGCGCAAGAAGTCCTTAAAATGATGACGCCAAAGCAAAAAACCGTAATCAGGACAAGCGGCGAGCTTTTGGCAAAAGTAATGAACGCGCAGCCGGTAGTTTTGAAAAACGAAAAAGAAATTCGCAAAAGCCCTGTAATTGTCGCCGCGGCAGAAGCCGAAACTTTCAGGCAGCACTTGAATGAGCATATTCCTGAAAACACAATTGTAATTGTAGGCGACCGCAGGGACATTCAAAAGCACATTATAGAAGCGCATTCGAGGATTATGATTATCACAAGCGGAAACGTGCTGGACAAGGATTTGCGCGCGGCCGCCGAAGAAAACGGCGTTACCGTCCTGATAAGCCCCTACGACACGGCATCTACGGTTTTGCTGCTTATTTACTCAATGCCGGTTTCAAGCGTTTCCAATAAAGATGTAGAGCCCGTTAGCAAAACAGACCCGATAAGGAAAATTGAGCCGCTGCTTGCTGCAGCTCCCGGCAAGACGCTTCCTGTTATTGATGAAAGCGAAAATGTAGTTGGGCTTATTTCTGAAAGCGATTTATTTGATGAGCCTAATATCGATATTATCCTTGTGGATCACAACGAAATTTCGCAGGCTATAGAAGGCGCAGATCAATTCAAGATTCTTGAAATAATTGACCACCACAGGCTTGGCAACGTAAGCACGCGCTATCCAATCACATTTATCAATAAGCCTGTCGGAGCTACCTGCACGATTATCACGGAGCTTTATCAGCAAAGCCACACGCCGATAAAAAGCGAAATTGCCTCGATTCTTCTGTGCGGCATTCTCGCGGATACGCTCGCGCTGCAATCGGCTACAACTACAGACGAGGACAGGCGGGCGGCGGAATTTCTTTCGGACATTACAAATCTTGACGCAGCTGTGCTCGGGCGGGAAGTTCTTTCCGCTGCAAGCAATATTTCTGGCCGAACCGCGCTTGAAATTATTTCACAGGACATGAAGGTCTACAATGAAGGAAACTTTTCTTTCAGCGTAAGCCAAATTGAAGTTGAAAGCCCCGATGAAATTACAAAGCGGAAAAAAGAATTTATAAAGATTCTGGATGGCGAGCGCACAAAAAACGATCGCCTTTTTACATCGCTTCTGGTTACCGACATTACAAAATTTTCAAGCATTTTTCTTGTCAGTGCGCCGCAGGACTTTATTCAAACGCTTACGCTGCAAAAACAGGAAGAAAATATTTATCTTATGAAAGACGTTGTTTCAAGGAAAAAGCAGCTGATGCCGATTCTTTCCGAAATTATTGAAAACTATGGGCGGAAATGACAGAGCTTTTTAGTGCCATTGGGAATGAGGAGCTTAAAAGCCAGCTTCAGTTTATAGCGGAAATCGATAAAATGAAGCAGATTTTCCGCCGCAATCTTTTGATGGACGGCTCGCGCCGCGAAAACGACGCGGAGCATTCCTGGCACATCGCGGTTATGGCAATCATTTTGAAGGAATACGCGGTTGAGCCGTTTAACATGGAGCGCGTTCTTAAAATGACGCTGATACATGACTTGGTCGAAATGTATGCAGGCGATACATTCGCGTTTGATGCTGAGGCAAACGAGGGCAAAGAAGAGCGGGAAAAGGCGGCGGCGGACAGGCTGTTTGCGCTTTTGCCTAAAAATCAGGGAGCGGAGTTGCATTCCTTGTGGGAAGAGTTTGACAGAATGGAAAGCGCGGACGCAAAATACGCTGCCGCGCTCGACAGATTGCAGCCTTTTATTCACAATCTCTGTACCGAAGGGCATACATGGGTCGAGGGGCATGCAACGCTTTCGCAGGTTATGAAGCGATCGGGTCCTGTCATGGAAGCCCTGCCTGCCCTTAAACCCTGGATGGAAGCTCAGATTAAGACCGCCATTGCCAAGGGATGGATTAAGCGGGACCGCTCGACGGATTCAGTTATGAGTTTTTAGTGGATTAGCTCTTGGTGTCTAGGCAAGCCTGCAAGCCTCTCAGCTTACGCTGTCGGCTTGCAGGGCAGCGCAAGGAGAAGTATCCGCCGCGCCGCCGATGCAGCTTCTTCTTGCTCCACCCCAACCACTAGACCACTAAGAAACTAATCTACTAGGCAACTAGACCGCTAAACCCCCAAAAAATTAGCAAAAAAAAGCGAAAAAAATTGAAAAAAAACTCTCTAAAACCCCCGTTGAAAAACAAAATGTTTTCTAATATTATATCCTCGACTTGATATTATTAATGGAGGCTTTATGACAATACCTGAAATGCTGGGCCAGAGCGCCACTCTGACCCTGCTTGGAATGTGCGTTGTGTTCGCGTTTCTGATTGTCCTCATCCTTTTTATGAAGCTTACAGCCTTTATTGTAAGGGCTTTTGGATGGGACAAGGAGAAAAAAGAGGATACGCCTGCGGCGGCGGCAGTGCCCGCTGGAGGCGGACAGGACCAGGCGGTCGTTGCGGCAATAGCGGCCGCGGTAAAGGACAAAAGTTAAGAAGGAGCCATTTTTATGGGAAAAACCGTTAAAATTTCAGATTTGGTTTTGCGTGACGCTCACCAGAGCCTTCACGCAACCCGCATGACAACTGCGGACATGCTTCCGATTTGCGATAAGCTCGACTCAATCGGCTACTGGAGCCTTGAAGGGTGGGGCGGTGCCACGTTCGATTCTTGCATTCGTTTTTTGAATGAAGATCCGTGGGAGCGCCTGCGCAGCCTGCATAAGGCTTTGCCTAAAACCCCGATAATGATGCTCTTGCGCGGGCAGAATCTCTTGGGTTACCGCCACTACGCAGACGACGTTGTTGACCGCTTTGTGGAGGCCGCCGCGCGCAATGGCGTAAGCGTTTTCCGCATTTTTGACGCTTGCAATGACCCGCGTAACCTCAAGCGGGCAACTGACGCTGCTAAAAAGACAGGCAAGCACGTCCAGATGGCAATTTCTTACGCCACAACGCCTTATCATACAAAGGAAATATACGCTGACCTTGCAAAGGCTTACGCGGACTTTGGCGCGGATTCAATTTGCATTAAAGACATGTCGGGGCTTTTGAAGCCTTTTGAGGTTTATGACCTTGTAAAGGCAATCAAGGCGAAAGTCGATATCCCTGTGGAAATCCACACGCACGCAACGACGGGACTTTCAGTCGCGGCGCTCCTCAAGGCGGCGGAAGCCGGCGCGGACATTCTTGACACAACAATTTCTTCAATGTCTATGGGAACGTCCCACAGCCCGACAGAAACCGTGGTCGAAATGCTCAAGGGCACCGACATGG
Organism: uncultured Treponemataceae bacterium; assembly: GCA_964509415.1. Taxonomy (GTDB): domain Bacteria; phylum Spirochaetota; class Spirochaetia; order Treponematales; family Treponemataceae; genus Avitreponema. The sequence continues at coordinate 13,306 of CAZDXD010000006.1, read as the reverse complement.
ACACTGGGCTTGACCTTTCCATCCTTCTTGAGATTGCAGCCTATTTCCGCGAAGTGCGCAAAAAGTACGCAAAGTTTGAGTCTAGCTTCCTTGGCGCGGACACTAGGATTTTAGCCTCTCAGGTGCCCGGCGGAATGCTCTCCAATCTAGAAAACCAGCTTAAAGAGCAAAACGCCTCCGACAAGATTGACGATGTGCTTAAAGAAATCCAAGTGGTGCAGAAAGACTGTGGCTATGTGCCTCTTGTAACGCCCACAAGCCAGATTGTAGGGACGCAGGCAGTGTTCAATGTTCTCTTTGGCCGCTATGCTCGCCTTACGCAGGAAACGCGCGACCTTGTAACCGGCAAGTACGGCAAGACTCCCGCGCCCGTCAATGCCGATCTCCTCAAGCAGGCGCTAAAGGAAAGCGAGATGACAGAGCCCGTAACCTGCCGCCCTGCGGACTTAATCCCCAACGAGTGGGACAAGATGGAAGAAGAAGCGAAAGCCGCGGGCGGCGACGGCAGCGAGGAAGACACACTTACCTACGCCATGTTCCCGAAGGTTGCGCCCAAGTTCTTCAAGGAGAGGGCTAACGGTCCCGTTTCTTCGGATTCCTTTGTTGAAGAAAAAGCCAAGCCCGCGGCTGCTTCCGCAAGCGCGGGCGGCTCGTATGTTGTCTCCGTTAATGGAAGGGATTACGCTGTTACGTCTTCTGGGAGCAGCATAACGGTAGACGGCGTTTCCTACTCAATAGCCTTTAAGGACGCTTCCGCCTCGCCGAGCGCAGCTCCGCAGGCGGCGCAGGCTTCAGTTCCAGCAGGCGGCGCGGACATTACAGCCCCCGTTGCCGGCACGCTTTTAAGGTTTGTAGCCCCCGCAGGCAGCACAGTAAAGGCGGGCGACACTGTGATCATGATTGAGTCGATGAAAATGGAGCTGGAAATAAAGGCTACTGTTGACGGTCCTGTTTCCTACTGCGTTGACGCGGGCGCATCCATTTCGGCGGGGCAGCTTTTGGGTCGTATTGGCGGCGGCGCTCCTGTCATGCAGGCGCAGCCCGCGCCGCAACCAGTGCAGGCAGCTCCTGTTCAGCAGGCGGCTCCCGTTTCAACTGGCGGCGCGCCTCTTCCCGCTCCTGTCGCGGGCACGCTTCTAAAGCATGCCGTTGCGGAAGGCTCGGCTGTTGCGCCGGGTCAGACGGTGATTATCATTGAGTCAATGAAAATGGAGCTAGAAATCAAGGCGGCATCCTCAGGAAAGATTCACTTTCTTGTCTCTCCCGGCTCATCCATTTCGGCGGGCCAAGTTCTAGCGGAAATTCAGTAAGGTGAGGCTTGCAATGTTAAACGACAAAAAAAACACAAAAAGGATTTTAAGCATAACAGTCGCAATTCTTGCCGTTGCCTTTGCCTATTCGATGGCGAGCAGCGCTTTCGCGGCTTCAAGCGCTCCTGCGGCCTCCACAGGGACAGGAGACGCGCCGGTAGCGTCAATCGCTAACCTTGACGCTCCTATCAAAAATTCCGAGAACGTCCCGCGCATTTCCGTGGGCGAGTTTATCAGGAATACGGCGAACACGACCGGCTTGCGGGCCATAATAGCCGGCGAGGAAGAAGTCGAGGACGTGAACGGTCAGCCCACCACCGTGCCGGGCTGGCAAAGACTCGTGATGATTCTAATAGGTTTCCTCGTTATCTATCTTGGCGCGGCGAAGGGTTTTGAGCCCTTGCTCCTCATTCCGATAGGCTTTGGCACGGTGCTTGTAAACATTCCAGGCGGCGGAATGTACGATGAGCACGGGGGAATGCTGCGCATTATCTATGACGCGGGCGTGGGAAACGAGTTTTTCCCGATGCTCATCTTTATGGGCATAGGGGCCATGACCGACTTCGGCCCGCTTATTGCCAATCCCAAGACGGCGCTTTTGGGGGCAGCGGCGCAGCTTGGCGTGTTTGTAACGCTCTTTGGCGTTGCCCTCATGAACCTAATCCCCGGCGTTGACTACAACATGTTTGAGGCTTGCGGCATTGCAATCATTGGCGGCGCGGACGGTCCCACATCGATTTACGTGTCGTCTAAGCTTGCCCCGCACATGATGGGCGTTATAGCGGTTGCGGCGTACTCGTATATGGCCCTTGTGCCGCTAATCCAGCCGCCTATCATGAAGCTGCTCACGACAGAAAAGGAGCGCAAAATCAAGATGAAGCAGCTGCGCGAGGTTTCGCGCGTGGAGAAAATCCTTTTCCCCATTTCCATGCTTCTTTTGGCGATTCTCCTCATACCGCCTGCGGCGCCTCTTATCGGCATGCTCGCCTTCGGCAACTTTGTCAGGCAGTGCGGCGTTGTTGACCGCCTTGCAAAGACAATGGAGAACGAGCTTTTGAACATCGTCTCCATCCTGCTTTCGCTCGGCGTAGGCTCGCAGATGACGCCAGAAAAGATAATGAACCCGAGCTCTATCGGCATTATCGTGCTGGGGCTTCTTGCCTTCGCAATTGCGACAGCGGGCGGCGTCATTGTGGCGAAAATCATGAACCTCTTCCTTAAAGAGAAGATTAACCCGCTTATTGGCTCCGCCGGCGTTTCCGCAGTGCCGATGGCAGCGCGCGTGTCAAACAAGGTAGGTCAAGAGTATGACCCCTCCAACTTCCTTTTGATGCACGCTATGGGACCGAATGTGTCAGGCGTTATAGGCACAGCTGTAGCCGCTGGCGTGTTTATAGCGACGTATGGGTGATTCAGTTTACAGTTAACAGTACGCCTGCCTTGTCCGCCTACGGCGGACGGGCTGGCTTAGCTCACAGTTGCAGAGTATGGGGTTGGGCAAGGAGCAATCTTCCCCATCCCCAAACAAAAAAGCCGCAAGGGATTTCCCTTGCGGCTTTTTTTAGTAAGGCTTCTTTTAGCCGTCAAGATGACCGGCAGAGCCTAAAACGTCGATGTTTTTGTGCATGTAGAGCTTTTTAAGCTCGTCGCGGGCGGGACCAAGGTACTTTCGCGGGTCAAACTCCTCTGGCTGTTCTACAAAAACCTTGCGGATAGCCGCTGTCATCGCGAGCCTGCCGTCTGAGTCAATGTTAATCTTGCAAACAGCAGACTTGGCGGCTTTCCTAAGCTGGTCCTCAGGAATTCCTACGGAGTCGGCGAGCTTTCCGCCGAATTGCTCAATCTGGCGCACATATTCAACAGGAACGGAAGACGAGCCGTGCAAGACAATCGGGAAGCCGGGGAGCTTCTTTTCAATTTCCTCTAGCACGTCAAAGGCGAGCGGGGGTGGAACAAGAACGCCATCGGCGTTACGCGTGCACTGCTCTGGCTTAAACTTGCAGCGGCCGTGGCTCGTTCCGATGGAAATTGCGAGGGAGTCAACGCCCGTCCTTGAGACAAAGTCTTGCACTTCCTCTGGCTTTGTGTAGTGGCTTTCCTCCGCGACTACATCATCCTCAACGCCTGCAAGCACGCCAAGCTCCCCCTCTACGGTAATGTAGTCCTTTTGCGCGTGCGCGTAATCGCACACCTTTTTGGTGAGCGCGACATTTTCATCGTATGGAAGCGAGGAGCCGTCAATCATCACGGACGAAAAGCCCATTTCAATGCAAGATTTGCAAAGTTCGAATGAGTCGCCGTGGTCAAGGTGAAGGACAATCTGCGGATTCGTGCAGCCTAGCTCCTTTGCGTACTCCACAGCACCTTGAGCCATGTAGCGCAGGAGTGTCTGGTTTGCGTACTTTCGCGCCCCCGAAGAAACCTGCAAAATGACGGGCGACTTTGTCTCAACGCAAGCCTGAATAATCGCCTGTAGCTGCTCCATATTATTGAAATTGTAAGCGGGAATCGCGTAGCCACCCTTGACCGCCTTTGCGAACATCTCTTTTGTGTTTACAAGACCGAGTTCCTTATAACTTACCATAAAACGCTCCTTAAATTGATGTATTTCCGTCCCTATAGTTTGGAGCTATCCTCCCGTTTTGTCAATGGAGGGATTGGGGCAACTTGGAAGGAAAGGATATACAGCCCGCTTTGATTTGACAAAGTTTTTTTATAGTTGTATAATAAGTCTCCGTTTGGATTTGACGATGATATATGTATGCTGAAATATGCAAAAAGGAGTTTGCGATGGGACAAAAAGCTTTCGCTGCCGCGCTTTCCATAGCGCTGGCGCTTGGCATGCTCGCCTTTCCGGTTTCGGCGCAGGATCGCGCGATTAACTACGAGACCTATGTTGTTGACAGCTTTGACAATGCTGGCGATGAAGAATGGTCTTGGGTTGCCGCGGGGAGCAGGTTTGTAACGGACGGATACCCGATTGTAAAGTACTTTGACGGAATGCCGAACGCAATGCGGCTCATTCAGTCTGACCCCGAGGGCGACTACAAGGTTCTAGGCATTCAGTTCAGGTTTAACCGACAGGGCGACAACTGGGTTGACATTATTCCAGTAATGCCCGGCGAGGACGGGGAAGATGTTCCCTATGAGATTCCTTTCCGCGGCATTGTTTCCCGCATTGATATGTGGGTTTGGGGCGCGGGCTATATGTACGAGCTTGAGGTTCTTGTCCGCGACTACCAGGGCAGGGTGCATTCGCTTCCGATGGGCTGGCTCAATTACGAAGGCTGGCGCAATCTTTCCGTCAATGTGCCGACAAGCATTCCGCAAACTTCCCGCTATCTTGGGGACGACACCAGCCTGACTTTTGTAGCCTTCCGGATAAGGACAGGCGCTAGGGAGCGCGTGGACAATTTTCAGGTTTTCTTTGACCAGTTAAGGGTTTTAACCGACACTTACACTTTCAGGTCATATTACGATGGCTTTGAATTTGTAGACGTGGACTTTTCTGACGATTACGGCGATGACTCTTATCCGGACTATTACTATGACGAGGAGGATACCGGATTATGAAAAAATTGGCTTTCCTTGTGCCCGCAGCCTTGGCTGTATTCTGCGCTTTTCTTTTTGCTCAGCAGAGGGCGGAAGACTATGCCCTTGATTCTGCTAACCCCAACCAGATTGGCGTTACTTCCGCCGAGCTTGCGCTGAAAGAAGTTTCCATTGATAAATTTGAGACCGAAGGAACATGGCGGTCAGCCATTTCTTCTGATGAAGGCGTAATACAGAGCCGGCTTTTTCGCGGCTCGCCTGCCGGCAAGAGCCCCATTCCTGATGAAGAGGGCTTGGACATTCCGGACGAGATGGTTCTGGGAACCAGAGTGGATTTTTACCGCCGCGGCCATAATTCGTTTACGGTAACAGCCACAAAGCCGCTTCCGGTTGAAGGCATTGCAAAAACGGTAAGCGTTTGGGTGGTTGGCAGAAATTTCAATCATAGCCTAAATCTTCTCCTTAAAGACTACTGGGGAAGGGACTATGAGCTTTACATGGGCAAGCTGAATCATACAGGGTGGAAGCTGATGTCAGTGTCCATTCCGCCCCAGAATCCTGACGGAAAAAACGGAATTATCCAAAAGGACTATCATTACGGGAACAGGCTTGGATTAAGGATTGTTGGTTTCCGCATTGACTGTGATCCCGAAGACGCATACGGAAGCTATTTTATCTACTTTGACGATTTGCGGGCGGTTACCGACCTTTACGACCTTCAGTATCGCGACGAGGACGATATGCTCGATAACTGGTAAGCTCTTGTTCAAGTTGCCGGTTTTTATAAAAAGGGAATCCGTTTGCGGATTCCCTTTTTTTTTGCGCACTCTAAAGCCTAAATTGGCTCGCTATTCTGCGTAGGCCAGAAGCTCTGCCGCGCTCATCTGTTCAAGCGTGTAAAATTCTGCCGTTACCCCTCTTTTTTCGACTGTTCTTTTGCCCACAATCCTGAAAGCTAAGGTTTTTTCGGTTTTGAGCGGAAGCCTGTGGGGGAAGCCGTTTGCGTCCAGAATGTCATGCATACGCGGCGGGCGCGGCACTTCAATTTGGTCGCCGTCAGGGAAAATCAGATAATACTCGTAGAGCTGCATGGCGCAAATATAATCTGTTCCGCCCCTTTGTTTCAATATTTTTTTTGATTTTTCTTGAGAAACCTTGTTGACCTTCTGCGCTTGTGGTTGTAATATGGTGCTGGGTGGGAGAAAGTGGAGGAAAGTAGGAGAAAGTGGAAGAAGGATTGCTGACTGGAGAATACCGCAACACGTTAGACGAGAAGGGACGCATTTTGTTCCCCGTGCGCTTGCGCTCCGAGTTGACCTCTTCCACGCTTGTCCTGACACGCGGTCCGGACAAGTGTCTCTGGCTTTTTCCTCCCGATCAATGGCAGATTCTGTGCGGAAAACTTATGACCGCCGCTTCGCCGTTTCAATCCCAACCCAGATCGGTTTTGCGCCGCCTTGTCGCCCCGGCTCAGCAAGTGGAGCTTGACAAGAACGGGCGATTACCGATTCCGCAAAGCCTGCGGGTTTACGCCGGTCTCGAAAGGGATTGCCTTTTCCTTGGAATTGACAAGTATTTTGAGCTTTGGGATGTCGGCGAATACGATAAATACTTGGTGGAGAGCGAGGCGGATTTCAAAAGCGCTGTAGAGAACCTTGGCGGAATCTGCTTTTAATTGCAATGGAAGCTATTCACACACCTGTTTTGCTTGAGGAATGCCTGTCTTTTCTTTGTCCCGGTGATGCGGTAGAAGGAAGCGGCCTTTTTATGGTTGACGCTACCATTGGCGAGGGAGGGCACGTGGAGGCTTTTTTGCGCCGCTTTCCCGGCCTTTCCGTTGCCGGAGTAGATGCGGACGCGGATATTCTTGAGAGGGCAAGGTTAAGGCTTTCTGAGTTTGCAGGCAGGGTTTTGTTTTTTAATCAGTGGTCAGACGCTTTTTTTTCGGAATACCCTGAAGAGCTTCCACAACCGGATATTATCTTCATGGACCTTGGAATTTCGCTTTTTCACTATGAAGTGTCAGGGCGGGGCTTTTCCTTTCGCGCGGGCGAGCCGCTTGATATGCGCCTTGACTTGTCCCTTCCAAAAACGGCAGCGGATATTGTGAACGCGACGAGCGAGCGTGACCTTGCGGATATTATTTTCCGGTATGGGGAGGAGCGCTATTCCAGGCAGATTGCAGCTGCCGTTGCGCAAAGGCGCCGCGGCGCTCCTTTTCGCACGGCGCAGGAGCTTGCGGAATGCGTTTATTCTGTTGTTCCTCCGTTATACCGTCATGGCAGGATTCACCCCGCTACGCGCACTTTCCAAGCACTGCGCATTGCTGTAAACGGGGAACTTTCCCGCCTGCCCGCAATGCTTGAAAAAGCGTTTGAGGCGCTAAAGCCCGGCGGAGTGTTTGGCGTAATAACGTTTCATTCGCTTGAAGACAGAATTGTAAAGAATGCTTTTAGGGATTTGTGCAGAAACTGTATATGCCCTCCTGAAATGCCGATATGTGAATGCGGGGGAAAGGCGACCGCGCAGCCGGTAACAAAAAAGGCGGTGATGCCTTCGGATGCGGAAATTGCGGCCAATCCTCCTTCAAGGAGCGCCAAGCTTCGCGTTATCCGCAAAACGGCAAAAGCGGGGTAAGTGATTATAATGTTTAGAAATACAATCGCTGTTCTTCTTGTTCTTATGATTCCATTTTTTCTTTTTTTTGCCGTATGGCAGGGCATGGAATATTCGGCTCTTGAAAGCGAAGTAAGGCAGCTGGAGCAGGAACAGTATGAAGTTATTGACATGAACAGGCGATTTATTTCTGGCATAACCGTTCTTTCTTCTCCGGGAAGGATTGAAAAGATTGCTTCCGAAGAGCTTGGAATGAGGAAGGCTGAAACCGGCGAGATTATGCGCATTGAAATGAAAGAAGGCGGAGGCAATGGCGCTCGAAAGTCTTTCTAAAAGCAGGACTGATTCTCTTCTCTTGAATGCCGCGCAGATACTCGATTCAGTCGAAGGCGCGGAGCTTCTTTTTGCACCTCTTTCGTCTGTGTTGCGGCGAGGCTTTACGCTTGCGGTTACAGACAGCCGCAATGTGGAGCCAGGAGCTCTTTTTGTTCCTCTTGTCGGAGAGTTTAGGGACGGCCATGATTTTATAGAAGAAGCGTCGAATGCGGGAGCTTCCGTTGTTTTTGTGGAAAAAACAAGGGCGGCAGAAAAAGCTCATCTTCTTCGCGGGCTTTATGAAAAGAACGGCACCCTTTTTTTTGCGGTGAATTCTACGCTTTCCGCGTTTCAGGATGCGGCGGCAGGCTATGTTTCTCTTTTTCCGGGCTTGCTTAAAGTTGCCGTAACAGGGTCAAGCGGGAAAACCACTGTAAAAGAAATGATAGCGGCGATTTTTTCGCAAAAATACAAAACAGTAAAAAATGAGGGCAACCTCAACTCTGAAACGGGGCTTCCGCTCTCTGTTTTTAATATTCGCCGTGAGCATGAAGCGGGCGTTTTTGAGCTTGGAATGAACAAGAAAAATGAAATTTCAAGCCTTGCCCGCGTTCTTTGCCCGTCGCTTGCTTTAATTACAAATATTGGAAACGCGCACATAGGCATTCTTGGAAGCAGAGAAGCTATTGCGCGGGAGAAAAAAAGCGTTTTCGCCTTTTTTGACTCTTCCTGCGTGGGGTTTGTTCTAGCATCAGACGATTTTGCGGAATTTCTTTCAGATATTCCTAAAGGCCGCGTTTTCTTTTTTGGCTCTAAGCGCAAAGACCGCGCCGTTGATTTTGGCGCAGAAAGCGGCATAACGGAGGCGGAAGACCGCGATCTTGAAGGCTTTAGGATACGTTATGAAGGCGTTGATATTTTTCTTCCGCTTGCAGGGAATTTCAATCTCAAAAATGCTGTCGGCGCTATCGCGCTTGCTCGCTATGCGGGCTTTTCGGCGGCTGACATAAAAAGCGGCTTAGAGTCCGTTAAATCCCCGCCCGCTCGCTGTGAAATTCTTAGGCTTGGAGATGAGTATAATCCTCTAACGGTAATTAAAGACTGTTACAACGCCAATCCCGATTCGATGGCTCGCGCTCTTGAATTTGCATCCAGCCTTCCGCGGAGAGGCCGCTTGATTCTTGCGCTGGGCTCCATGCTAGAGCTTGGCAAGGCTTCGGAAGATGCGCATAAAAGAACGATTGAAAGCGCCTTGTCTTCTGGCGCATCGGCTCTTTTTCTTTTTGGCAAAGAAATGCAGAATGCTTGGCTTGCCCTTTCAGCCGCAGTGAAATCCGCTTCAAGCAGACGTTTGCCCTGCGTGTTTTTGCCGGAATCAATTAAGAGCCTTTCCGAAAGTTTAGGGGAATTTGCGTCAGGCGGCGATATTGTTCTATTGAAAGGCTCAAGGGCAATGGCTCTGGAGCGCGTATTGCCCGCTCTTGAGGGTTTTATGGAAAGGGCTTATTCGCAGGCAGCCGCGGGAGGGAGGAGCGTATGAGCAGCTTTTCCATTGCCCCTGAAAGAAACCTGCGCTCTGAAAGAATAGACGTGCCTTTTGTTCTTCTGGTTCTTGTTTTCTGCGGCATCGGCTTTATAACGCTTTATTCAGGCTCGTATGCATACGGCTCCAGAGCCTTTGGCGATCCGTTTTATTTTGTAAAACGCCAAGCTCTTAATTTTGCTCTGGGAATTGTCGCGATGGCTTTTTTCGCTTTAATTGATCTTTCGCTTGTCAGGCGGCTTTTGCCGAAGATTGTTATTTTTACGGTAATTCTGAATATTCTTCCCTTTGTGCCTGGAATCGGGATTACGAAAAACGGAGCGGCACGGTGGATTGGCTTTGGTTCGATGACTTTCCAGCCTTCGGAGCTTGTAAAAATAGTAACGGTAATTTTCCTTGCTAATTTGTTTGAAAAGAAAAGCGACCGCTTAAATGAGCCTAGCGTTTCGATTTACCCTGCGGCTTTTATGTGCGCCGTTTTTATTTTTCTTGTGTACTTGCAGCGAAACCTTTCAACGGCGATTTTTGTGTTCATGATTGCGGCCGTGATGTTTTTTATTGCGAATGTGGGGATTTCTTGGTTTGTGCGTTTTTTCTTGATTGTGTTTCCGCTTTTCGTGCTTATGATTTTAACCGAAGAATACAGGATTGAGCGCATTCTTTCGTTTCTGCACCCCGAAAAAGACCCGCTTGGCGCGAGTTATCAGGTGAACGCCGCGATAACCGCGCTTTCCGAGGGCGGCTTCTGGGGGCGCGGGCTTGGAAACGGCGTGCGGAAAATTTCCAGCATCCCAGAAGTGCAGTCTGATTTTATTTTTGCCGTTTGGGGCGAAGAAATGGGCTTTATCGGCGTTCTCTTCTATTTTTGCCTTCTTGCGGTTTTTACGCTTAAAGCGGCTTCGATTAGCCTGAAAGCTGCAAATCGCTTTGAATGCTTTTTAGGTCTAGGCTGCACCTTTATTATCTTTTTTCAATCTATTATGAACTGCGGCGTTATTGTGCGGTTTTTCCCGTCGACAGGCATTCCGCTTCCTTTTTTTTCGTCTGGCGGCTCGTCCCTTCTTGTAACGCTTTCGATTTGCGGCTTCATTTTGAATGTTTCCCGAAAAAGAACAAATGGAGAGTATGGATATGATTGACATTGCAATAGAGGAAGACAGGTCCGGAAAGACAGGTGTTTCTCTTTTGAAGATTCTCTGCGCATTGCTTTTGTGCATTCTTGTTATTGTAGCCTTGTGCTATTTGATTATAGCGCCTGTTTCATCTTATGTTTCCGTTGAGGTAAGGGGCGGCGTGCAAGTTGGCAGCGAAGAAATCCTTTCAATCGCCGGCATAAGGACGGATACAAAATGGAGCGAATTTGATGCTTCCGCCGCGGAAGCTAAGCTCCGCCTGCACCCGCTTTTTTCCGATGCCAACGTGAATAAAAGATTTCCCGATCGCGTTATTGTTTCCGTTACAGAGCGTGTTCCCGTTGCAGTCGCGGTAGGAGAGTTTGAAGGTCGTTCCGTTCCCGTTGAAATTGACAGGGACGGCGTGATTTTCAGGGTTGGAGCAACATCGAGCGCTAGGTCGCTTCCCCTGATAACGGGAATTAACATGGCAAACCCTGTTCCAGGCAGTTCCCTGAGCGTGCAGTTGCGCCCGCTTTTAAGGCAGATCGAGGTTCTTGTAAATGAAAACCCGCGCCTTCTGGCTTTAGTTTCGGAAATCAAAATTGCTCCGAAAGCATACGGAAGCTATGACCTTGTTTTGTTTCCTATGCATATGGCGGTTCCTGTCAGAACGGACAGGGCATTGAATGAGGACGCTTTGCAGTATATGATGTTGGTGCTGGATGTTGTGGAGGATCTTGGTATCGATGTTAGAGAAATTGACATTAGGGCTGGAACCGTAGCCTATGTTTTGGACGAAGGCACGGCATAAGCTGCCTGATAAAGCAAGGATAGAGTTTTGAGTGGTTTTGTTTCCGGCATCGACATAGGAACAAGCAGCGTCAGAGCCGTTATAGGCGAAATTTCGGATGACGGCGTGTTTCAAATAACCGGTGTCGGCTCTGCCCCTTCCACAGGATTACGGAAAGGTGTTGTTGTAAATATGGAAGACACGGTCCGTGCCATTTCTCAGGCAGAGGAAGCCGCAGAGATGATGAGCGGCGTTGAAATTCAACATTGTACTGTCGGAATCGGCGGTACGCATATCGAATCCATCAATTCACGAGGAAGCGTGGCTCTTCCCCAAAAAAAAGAAAATTACGAAATCCAGAATGACGATATCGCCAGGGTAATTGATGTGGCGCGCGCTTATAAATTCCCGTTGGATAGGCAGGTAATACACGTTATCCCGCAGTCGTATATTATAGACGGCGAAAAGGGAATTAAAGACCCGCGCAACCGCATTGGCGTAAGGCTTGAAGCGGAAGTTCATATTATAACTGGTTCCATTACGCCAATTCAGGGGATTTTGAAGTGCGTGAACAGGGCGGAGCTTTTTGTTGACGAATATATGCTTAACAGCCTTGCTGAAATCAAGTCAATTATGACGAAAGATGAGCGCGAGCTCGGATCGCTTCTTATTGATCTTGGCGCAGGCACTACGGATATTATTTACATCAAAGATGGCGCTCCTCAACTGACATCTGTGCTTCCGATTGGAGGCGAGTACGTTACAAACGACATTTCCAAAGTGAAAGGGCTTTCGCTTGAAATCTCCGAGGAAATAAAATGTGAGGCAGGGTGTTGCTGGGAGCCTTTAATTGAAGAAGACTTGGATGTGATGATTCCAGGTCTTGGCGGCCGCCCTCCAATTCAAATTCCGCAGTCTGAAATCTGCTCCATTATTCAGCCGAGAATGGCAGAGATTTTTTCTCTTGTAAGAGAAAAAGTTTCCCAGACAGCCGATACGCGGACTTTGAGCGGAAACATTGTGCTAACAGGCGGCGGAGCCAATTTGTCGGGCGTTACGGATTTGGCAAGAGAAGTATTTGAAACACCGAATGTCAGGATAGGCATTCCGGGAATTTTGGGTTCCCTTGCGGGAGAGCTCGGGGAATATCGAAGTCCTGAATATGCAGCCGTAATCGGACTTGTATTGAATGCTTACGAAAAATTTTCGTCATCGCAGCCTGACTCGTTTCAGAAAGATTCTCAACCGAACTCTGTGCTGACGCTTGTAAAAAACTGGTTCAAAGAATTTTTTTAATCATACTGCGAATTACATAATTTTCTGTGGTGGGAGGAAATGATGAATTTTGAAATTATGTCGAAGAAGGAAACAGAACCGACTGTTATCAAAGTAATCGGAGCCGGGGGCGGAGGCTGCAATGCAATCAACAGAATGATAGATTGCGGCATCGAAAAAGTTGACTTTATTTCTGTCAATACTGATGTGCAGGCGCTAAATTATTCCAAGGCGCCCGTAAAGCTAGGCATTGGGCAGAAGCTTACAGGCGGGCGAGGCGCCGGCGGCAAGTCCGAAATTGGAGAAAAAGCCGCTATTGAAGATACCGAAGCGATTGCCAACGCTATACGCGGCGCGAATATGGTTTTCCTCACTGCGGGAATGGGCGGCGGCACCGGCACGGGCTCCATTCCTATAATTGCAAAGATTGCAAAAGATGTGGACGATGAGATTTTAACCGTAGCCGTTGTTACCACGCCCTTTGACTTTGAGGGCCAGCGCAAGATGATTCAGGCTCAGGAGGGAATAGACAAGCTTGCAAAGGAGGTTGACTCCCTCATTGTAATTCCAAATCAGCGCCTTTTTAAGTTAGCCAAAAAGGAGATGTCGCTGCGGGAAGCCTTTTCTAAGGCCGATGAGGTGTTACAGCAGGCTGTGCAGGGAATTTCCGATCTAATTACGCGACCGGGCGAGGTTAACGTTGACTTTGCCGATGTCCAGACTGTAATGTCAGGGAAGGGCATGGCGATTATGGGCGTGGGCATAGGCGAGGGCGAGCAGCGCGCGGTTC